>JBAXAD010000001.1:0-110528 GCA_037142715.1 Paludibacter sp.
GGAACTTATACTGTAACTGCTGATATTGCAGCTTCAACCAATTATAATGCTGCAAGTGGTGTTACTGCTTCAAACAGTTTTGTAATCGACAAAGCCACTCCAACACTCACAGTAAGCAATACTCCTGTAACGTATGACGGTACAGCTCAATCAGCTACTGCAAGTGCTTTAGGTGGTGGAATTGTTAGCAATATCAATACTGGTGGTGCAGCAACGCAAACCAATGCAGGAACCTATACTGTAACAGCAGACATTGCAGCTTCAACCAATTATAATGCTGCAACAGGCGTTACTGCCTCAAACAGTTTTGTAATCGCAAAAGCTGCTCAATCCATTACCTTCAACTCTTTACCAACAGGTAAAATAGTAGGTAATGCCGATTTTGCTCCGGGTGCAAGTTCTGCCACTTCAGGAACAAATGCGATAACTTACAGTAGTTCCAATACCGCAGTTGCAACGATTGTTTCTAGTCAAATCCACCTGGTAGGCGCAGGTAATTGTACCATTTATGCCAATCAAGCTTTATCGACCAACTACAATGCTGCTTCACAGGCAAGTCAAAGTTTGACAGTAACAGCAGCTGCTTCGTCAGTTGATGTAACTTCTACCGTAAATTCCAGCATTGTAATTTCGGGAACAACTACCGATGTAACGGTAAGTGGTTCAGGAGTATTGACTGTGAATAGCGACCTTGAAGTAAAAAGTTTGGCAACTGCTACTGGAACGCAAGTAATTGTAAGTGCTCCACTGGTTGTAAATACTGGTGGTGTTACCTTGGCTCCGAATTCAATACTAGATGTAGCAAATACGGTTGATGTAACTGGTAATGTGGAAGTAGGATCTGGTGCAAAACTTAATTTTACAAGCACAACGGGCATGACCGTTTCAGGAGACTTAATACTGAAAGCTGATAATTCAGGGACATTTAGTGCAAATTTGGGAAGTGGAGGAATTACTGTAGGTGTTAGTGGTAAAGTAAAATACCAACGAACTATCGACGATACCAAATGGTACTTTATGTCTTTCCCTTGTGATGTAAATGTAAACGAAATAACTGGAGGTGGAGCTATCGATGTCGATTGGTTTATTCAGCAGTACAATTCACAGAAACGGGCTTCAGTTGGCACAGGTTCAAACTGGGAACACGTAACTTCCGGTGTTTTGACTGCTAACAGAGGTTATATTTTTGGTTCAGCAGTTGGTGGTAAAACATTGACATTTTTATTGACCAAAACCATTGTAGCAGGTGAATCAACGAGAACAATTGATGTTACAAATTATACCGGTTCGGCCGCTTCAACCAATTATGGTTGGAACCTGATAGGACAAACTTATTTGAGCAAATACGATGCCAATAGTATTACTAATTTGACCAATATGTTTAAGTTCGATGGTTCAGTTTACAGAGATTCTTATAACACTGATGTTGTTCATACACTTCCAATTGTTGAACCATTTGCAGCTTACTTTACCAAAGTAATAGCCAATGCAACTTTAACGTTTGGTTTGGGCTCACGTCAAGGTATACGCTCAAGTGTAAGCACAAGTTTGTCAGATGTTGTATTTTTGGATTGCACAACAGCTACCGGAACAGATAGGACTAACATTATTATGGACGATACCCAAAGTGCAAGCTATCAAAACGGTGTAGATTACGAGAAGATGATTACTACTGGAACAGCAATTCCGCAAGTTTATACTGTGTTGGGTGGTCTCAATTATGCGTACAACGTATTGCCGACTAGTAGTGTGGTAAATCTTCCTTTGGCCATTTACACCAAAACAACTGGTAGTACTACCATCAGTGTGGATGCAACAAAAGCAACCAGTTTGTCGAAACTGTTGTTGACCGATAATGGCGTGAGTCCTACAACCGTTACCGATTTGTTGAGCTCAAATTATACGTTTACAGCTGCTACCGGAACAAACAATACACGTTTCAGTATCACGGCACAACGTATAGCTACAGATAACAATGTGATAGGTAATGAACTTGGCGAAACCCAGTTTATGACTAGTAATTCGAAATTAATAATTAATAATTTGAATGCTAATGCAATAGTTAGAGTTTACGATGCATTGGGTCGTATGTTGGTAAGCAGAAATGCTACCAGTAACGTAATGGAAATCAAATTGGTAGCCAGAGGTATTTATACCGTTCAATTGCAAAATGGAGCAACCATTTCAACCAGAAAAGTAATTTTCTAAATACTTATTACCCGTCTGACCGCTCGAAGCGGTCTGACGGGTAATAATCATCGTATCTGTAAATCATTAATATCAAATCACAAAATACGAAATCACAACCATGTCAAACAATTCAAATCAAACAGGCGCATTGCTTTTACTTGCAATAGTATTAGGAGCTGCCGTATATGCACTTATGTTTCTCGGTTCCAATATGGAGCAAACCAACATGTCGGCCAGTTTTGGCCAATTATCCAAATCTAAGTCAGTCAATTTGTTGTCCGACAATAAAAAAGCTGTTGCTGTAGATTTTCAAACCATGGAAATACGTTCTGACATATCGGGTGTAGCTTTGCCAAGTCGCAAAATGAAAAGCACTTCGGGCGGCGATTATACCCAAACAAACAATGTTGACTTTCCAAGCACCGGAATTGAGCCATCTGATGTTCAGAACCTGAACGGGACTTCATCGACACGTACAAATGCAAGCGGAAATTCTGCCCGAAATCAATCGCAATCCCTTGCCTTTGGAAACTCGGATGTTCAATACATATCCAATCCACAAAATCCTACCAAGTCAGACATTAACGCGCTACTATTGCTGGATACGCACGCAGCGGAAGCTGCCATGACTACCCAGCAGGGTTCAAAACGTGCAACATCTTCATTAGCAGCCAAAACGGCTTCTGTATCCACAAGCTTGACCAATAACAAGACGGCAAAAAAAGTGGGTGGTGATCCTGGTGATCCCGGTGCAAGTTTACCCGTTGGCGATGGCATTTGGATACTGCTTGCGATGGCGGGAATGTATTCGTGTTTCGCGTTTCAAGTTTCACGTTCCAATCGGGAGTGCGACTTTGAGTCGCGCCCCCGATACACAAGAATTTAGAACGAATGAATCTGCTCAACAACAATCGATTTCTAAAAATAATTTCAGTTCTTCTGCTACTTGGGGGTTTTACATTTTTTGCTGTTCAATTTTTTCAACATGGAGAAATTGAGTTTTTGCTGTGCAAAGAATTTGGGGAACTTAGATCAAACGAAGCATTGACTTTGAACGGAATGGAAAGCTCGTACGAACACCGGATGATAACTGAAACGACTAATTTGCCGAGTTACAAGAACAAGAAACGGCGCATTTTTGACGACAATGACAATTCAGCAATTGAGCTTCCTTTCAACACAAACCTAGAAACTGAGCATACAAGCAAGAAAACCATCACCGGAACAAACAGCCAAACTGAAAACTCCAGCAATTCGGCAAATTACAATTGTTCTCAAAATAGATCAGAATCAACTAATAGATCAGGTAATCAACCAATATCGAGTAATGTAACCACATTTGAAGCCAATAACAATGTGCAATCCATCAATACAGGAATTCAATACGATGGCAACTTTGGTTCAAAATCTCAATCTTTTTCAAACACTTCTTCCAACTCATTTCTGGCCAACAACACGCTGACCATTACCTCCGATTTGTCAGAAAATAATTCTCCAATGCTAATAGATGGTGGCACTAATCCTGGTGATCCAGGTATACCGGTGGGTGACGGCACGTGGGTGCTTTTGGGGCTATTGGTGGGGTATGGATTGGTTTTGAGCAAGCCAAAAACTACAGTATTTAAAGACAAATAATACATTTACAAGTAGTTCTATTTTCATTCTTTTGCTTCTAAGTAGCATCCAAGTCCTGAAAAAACAAGAATAAAAAAGTATAGAAACAAATAAGAATAAATAATAGTCCCGATAACTAGGACTATTATTTATTCTTATTTGTTTTGTTATAATGGATTAACCACCCAAAACCTTATAGAGCAATCTTACAAACCTACCTTTATTTACTGTTGATTAAAATGGATTGATGCTCTAAATTAGAACCAAAAGCACTCAAATGAATTTCCCCACTTGTATTGTTGGATTCCAACACCGCTATTAATTTCCCATTAAACAAATGCATATAGTTCGACGAAAAAGAAGTTTGGTCAATGGCATTGCCGTTGCAAAGTGCCTTCAGCTTACCTGCTCCACTCGTTTCAAAAAACAGTAATTGGTCAGCTCGTGGACATAAATTGCCATTTTTATCCACAATTTCTACAGTTACATAGCTGAGGTCTTTGCCATCGGCATGAATTGTGGCTCGGTCAGCCGTAAGTTTCACTGCATAAGGTTGACCCGAAGTTCTAATTATTTGCTCGGCAACCGACTTATTTTGCTCATCGTAGGCCACAACTTTAATTTCGCCTGGAGCATACACCACATCATTCCACATTAAGCGGTAACGGTTGAATTTATTCGATTTGTCCTTTTGTTTTACTCCCATACTTTTTCCATTTACAAAAAGTTCTGCTTTTGGATAATTCGTATAACAATAGACAGGAACCTTTTGCCCTACCCTTTCAGGCCAGTTCCAGTGAGGCAATATATGTAATACAGGCTTATCACTCCACTTGCTTTGATATAGATAAAACCGGTCCTTTTTCAATCCAGCTAAATCCACAATTCCAAAATAGGAACTCCGCGCTGGCGTACCTTCGTTATAAGGAGTTGGCTCGCCCAAATAATCAAATCCTGTCCACACAAATTCGCCAAGTATAAAATCATTGTCGTCCTGAGCCTGAAATTCTGTATCAGGGGTGTTGGCCCAGCTCGGATAATCCATATCGTAACTTGACACCTGATAATCGTTATACCAAGCATTTTTGTTTTCCTTCGCCGGAAATTTATATTCGCCACGCGAACTCACGGTTGAAGATGTTTCGCTGGCATACAGTGTATATTCGGGATATTTCTGGTGCTTGGCTTTATAATCATTAGGTTTATAATTAAAACCTACCAAATCCACTTCATCTGATAGTCCGTTTTTTATGGCTTCATTATGACTGTTGAACCCTGCAGTAGTGGGCCGCGTAGGGTCTTCCGAGTGGCAAATAGCGGTTAACTGTCGTGCCATTTCCTTGCCCTCTGCCATACCCTGTTCACGTATTTCGTTACCAATGCTCCACATGATTACCGAAGGGTGATTGCGGTCACGTTGAATCATGTTTCGGACGTCTCGTTCATGCCAAGCATCAAAATATAAGTTGTAGCCATTGGGGTTTTTGCCATTTTTCCATTCATCAAAAGCCTCCACCATTACCATCAATCCTAGGCTATCACAAATCTGTAACAATTCCAGAGATGGGGGATTATGAGAAGTTCTGATGGCATTTGCACCCATATCTTTCATCATTTCCAATTGGCGAAGAGTAGCTCTAAAATTTACCGCTGCACCTATTGGCCCCAAATCGTGATGAATACACACACCTTTAATTTTAACTGGTTTTTCGTTCAAATAAAAGCCTGTATTTTTATCAAAGCGCAAACTACGGCAACCAAAAGTAGTGCTATATTCATCTACCTGACGATTAGACACATAAACCTTAGAAATTGCTTTGTATAGATTGGGGTTTTCAACGCTCCACAACAGCGGTTTTTTTAGTTTTATTGTTTGATTTACTGTTATACTATCCCCATTTCCGTTCAAAGTTGTAGTTTGCGAACTCACCTTTTGACCGTTCATTGTTTGTATTTCAGTAATCAGTTTTACAGGTTCGGTATTTGCGGTGTTAATTTTTGTTTTGATATTTACTGTGGCACTTTGAGCCGAAACTTGAGGTGTTGTAATATAAGTTCCCCAATGCGCCACATTGGTGTTGTTGGTTTTTACTAAACGCACATTGCGGTAGATGCCTGCTCCTGTGTACCAACGGGAGGATTCTGGTTTGTTCTCCAAACGAACAGCCAGTACATTTTCTTTCGAGAAATCTATATATTTGGTCAATTCAAAAGAAAAAGAAGAATACCCATAAGGCCATTCTCCAATGTAATTACCGTTGAGGTAAATCTTGGCAAGCTTCATGGCGCCATCGAATTCGATAAAAATGCGTTTTCCTTTGTCGGCAACTTCAATTGGTAATACTTTTCTATACCAGCCAATGCCAAACGTGGGCAAAGAACCAGTACGTCCGGTGCGAAGTTTTGATGATGAATCGCCATCTTCGATCACTTTCACAAATTGCGCATCGATATTCATGTCGAAGTTTCCGGTAATGGCCCAATCGTGTGGCACAGTTACTGTTTGCCACTGTGAATCGTCAAACGAATTATCGCTTGCATTTGCTATGTCTTTATTGCAAAATTTCCAGTTTTTATCCAATAAAAGAATGGTTCTGTTTTGAGCTGTCATGTTACTCAATGTCAAAAACAATAAACAAGCAACAAATAAGGCCGATAATTTCATAAGTATTAAAAATTAAAAGTTTGAAGTTACAAAATTATAATTTCAAGATTTAATAAAGGATTAGACAAAATTCAAATAGGTCTGATTTGGGTTCATTATTGGTATTTTGAAAAAAAATATTCTGTAATTGTGTGTTTAAGAATAAATTATTTATCTTTGAACCAATTAAATCAGAACGTACTTTTATTTTCAAATACTTTTTCAATGTTGAAAAATCACAATATGAAACGTATCACATTTCTTTCGTTATTTATTTTCTTGTGTTTAAAAACCTTCTCGTTTGACAATAAGAATATAGTTTTTCATAAATTTCAACTGAAAGAAAATTTGCCTGGAAGTTCGGTAAAAAGAGTTTTTCAGGATCATAAAGGATTTATCTGGTTTGGAACTGAATCGGGCATCTGTCGTTATGACGGCTACAGCCTGATGGTGATAAAATCGAATATCGAAAAACCTGAACGACTCACCAGTGGAAACATTCTGTGTATTGCCCAAGACAATAAAAATCAAATTTGGTTCGGTACTGACAGAGGTGTCAATATACTAAATGAAAAAAATCAGATTGTACCATTAATTACCGACAGTACCATACAGAATTTAAGAATAAACAGCATACTTTGCGACTCCAAAGGAAATGTTTGGATTGGCTCCGAAAATGGACTTTTCCTATATAAAGATGCCAAAACCCCAATAAAACGTTTTTACAAAAAAAACAACATTACATCTATTCCCGGGAATAATATCAATACTGTTTTCCAAGATAAAAAAGGCACAATATGGATTGCGTTGTGGATGGATGGGCTTTGTCGTTATAATAAAACGAAAGATACTTTTGAAAAAATGCCAACCATTGGACTTGAAAACAATCCTTTTACCATTTTTCAAGATGACGATGGAGTTTACTGGATAGGCACAAGTTCCGATGGATTATTTCGATTCGAATTAAAATCTATTTCGGATTACCCTGTTTATCAACAGTATACTTTTTATGATAAAAATCCGGGTATTGGTAAAAATTTCATTTACAGCATTACCCAGGATAGATTTTCGGGCGACTTGTGGGTATTATCCCACTCAGGTATAAGCGTAATATCCGACCGTAAAAATGTAGTATTTCAGAAACTCAATGTGCTGAGTATTTTTGAAAATGCGAGTAATTATCTAAATCAATTGTATCGCGACAAACAAGGAAATATATGGATAGCAACTTTAAATGACGGAGTTTATTTGGCTAATTTACATAAACCACTCATCAACTCCAACCCACTGAATGACTTAAAACGGAATAACGGTTATGTTGATATCAATGCGATAATTGAAAACAAAGATAAAATCTGGTTGGGTTTAAGAAATTTCGGTGTGTACGTAGTGGATAAAAACGCTACTGATAATTTGCAGGGCTTATTGCCTCCTACCAATAAAATAATGACCAGTTTCATTCGATGTTTTAGTGCTGATAAATCAAAAGAATGCATTTGGATTGGAGGGAATGGCATTTTCGCAAAGGTGAATACAAAAACCAATGAGTCGGTTGACCTAACTGGAAAGTTAAATCAGTTAATTGGAACCGGTAGCACCAATATATCAGCCATTTTTACTGACTCAAAGAATAACAAATGGATAGCCACCCGGAAGGGGCTATTAATGATGAATGCTGATGAACATGTGGTACTAATAAAAACAAGCTATAACAATATAGAAACAATAGTTGAAGACGCAAAGGGTAATATTTGGGCAGGTTCTTCCAGCAAAGGGATTTTTAATATATCACAGTCTAAAAATGGAAAATATGATTTTGAAACCTATAATATTAAAAACAACAAAATAAATAGTGATGAAATAAATACCATTTATGTCAACAGAGCTCAAGAAATGTGGGTAGGAACCAACAATGGAGGTTTGAATAAGTATTCTATCAAAGTCGACAAATTTATCTCACAAAACAATGAATATAGTATTTTTGAAGAAGATATTAAATCCATTATAGAAGATAACAATGGTATGTTATGGATAAGTGTGAATAATAAAATCATTAAAATTGACACCAAACACAAAAGCTCCATACAGTTCTCAGCCAATGACATAGCAGAGCCCAATTATTATAAACCCGGCGCCACTTTTAAAGACAGTGAAGGAAAACTCTATTTTGGAGGTGGAAATGGCTATAATTATTTTTATCCTGAAATTAAACGATATGCAATAAAACCCAATAACATATCAATTTCGGACATTCAAGTAAACAATAAATCTATCTTCCAAAACGATATAAAGCTAGAATACAATCCGAATGATGAAAGACTTCGATTAAATTATCGTCAGCGGAATTTAAGTCTTGAGTTCTCGGCTCTGAATTATAATTCTCCTGCAAATATAAATTATGCGTATCGTTTATCCGGTGTGGACAAAGGCTGGGTAACTGTAGATAGTAAGCGTAGGTACGTGAATTACAACAATTTAACAAGAGGTGATTATGTTTTTGAAGTAAAATCGACTGATGAAAATGGTTTGTGGCTAGATAAAGTTTACAAACTTAAAATAATAGTGGAACCCGCACCTTATGAAACTTGGTGGGCTTATTTGATATATTTCATCCTTTTGGCGGGTATTTTTGTACTGGTTTTCCGCACGGTTAGAAATCGTATCAGACTTAAAAGAGATTTAGCAATTTCAAAAATAAGACAGGAAAAAACCGAAGAACTTACCCAAATAAAACTCAGGTATTTTACCAATATTTCACACGAATTATTAACACCACTCACCATTATCTCCTGTTTAATTGAGGATTTTCATCAGAATTTCCCCAACAAATTTAAGCAATACAGCATAATGAAATCAAATATTACACGCCTGAAGCGTCTTTTACAGCAAATTCTCGATTTCAGAAAAGTGGAAAGTGGAAACATGAAATTGAGTGTAAGCAGGGGCGATCTTGTCGCTTTTATTCAACAAACTTGTGGTAGTAATTTCGACCCGTTGGCCAAGGAGAAAAACATCAGTTTTAGCATCACGGGGCTGAAGGAATTACCTGCGTTTTTCGACCCCGATAAAGTGGATAAAGTATTGTTCAATATTTTATCCAACGCATTCAAATATACGTCTGAAAAAGGAACTATTGAGTTGAATATTCAATCAGTAATTAAAAACGATGTTCAATATGCTAAAGTATTTGTAAACGACACAGGTACTGGTATTGAACCCGAGCGACTGACCTATGTTTTTGATCGGTTTTATGGAAATGATACCCGTTACGACTCGAATGGCATTGGTCTGTCACTAACCAAAGAGTTGATTGAGATTCATAAAGGTAGCATTTCAGTTGAAAGTCAGGTGAACGTGGGAACTTGTTTTGTTCTGGAACTGCCAATTGATGGTAGTTTTTATACTGTGCATGAAATAACTGAGAAGTTGGAAAAAAGTAAATTGGAGGTTGAAACCTTAATCGCACTTAATGGAGAGACTGACCCAACTGTATCTGTACCCGAGAAAACCATTATTGCCAAAAGTAATAAAATAGTGTTGATAGTAGAAGATAATCCCGATTTATTAATGGTTTTATCAAGTTCGTTATCAAGATTTTATTCTGTAATTCAAGCCATCAACGGCCAAGAGGCGCTTGTTAGACTAAATGAATATGAAATAGATTTGGTAGTAAGCGATGTAATGATGCCGGTAATGGATGGATTGACACTTTGCAAGGAAATAAAGGAGAATCTGGATATTTCTCACACACCGGTTTTGTTGCTTACTGCCAAAAATCAGATTGAAGACCGTATAGATTGTTATAATGCTGGAGCCGATGCTTATATTTCCAAACCATTCGAGATGGATGTGTTAATCGCACGCATTAATAGCCTGATCCTCAACAAACAGAAAAAGAATAAAGAGTACCAATCTTCGCTTTCAATCCATCCAAAAGATTACGAAAAAGACTCGATTGATGGTAATTTTTTACTACAGGCAATAAGTATTGTAGAAGAAAACCTGTCGAATTTTGACTTCACGCAAGATCAATTAATTGAAGCCATGAATTCTTCCAAATCGACTTTATACCGAAAAATCAAATCACTTACAGGCTTATCAACTAGTGACTTTGTCAGAAATATCCGTTTAAAACACGCCTGTTTGATGTTGAAAAGCGAAACTGGTAATATCTCAGATATTGCTTACAATGTAGGTTTCAATGATCCAAAATACTTTAGTACCTGTTTTAAAACCGAATTTGGTCAGACACCTCGAGAGTATATGAAAAATCATTCGACAACAATTGGAGTAAAATAGCTGGGAGGGTGCTAACATTTTCTCAGCTTCCAAATAGAAAACTTTAGCTCTAATGGAAACATTCGTTGGAAAATAATAGAATTAATACCGGACTATTATTGGCCATAAAAAAATCAATTGTTTCTAATGTGGAGTTTTCAATTTTGAAGTAAATCAATAACTGAGGACCAACAAACACAAACTGATTTACAACACGTTATCTAGTAAAACTTGCTAAAGATGTTCAAATATATAAAAATCAGCAATGCACCAATAACATTTCAAATCATTTCCTTTTGTCAGCAGGTCAGATTTTGTAAGGGTTAAATAGCATTTTACATGCTAAATTAATCCATTCATAATTTCCAATTCAAATCCTCAAATCCCCGTTAATTTAGCCTTTTTTGTCTATTTCTGTATCAACATATTAAATTTAGTTTCAACTCAAAATCAATCAAATAATTGATTTGAATAAACAACTATTTTTTTGTAGCTTTGCATCCCATAAATAAACGAAAAAAAGAGTATGGAAAAAAAGAAAATCAAAAGGGCTTTAGTGTCTGTTTATCACAAAGATAAACTGGATTTAATAATAAGAAAACTACATGCCGATGGTGTTGAATTTTTATCAACCGGCGGAACACAATCATTTATTGAATCGCTTGATATTCCATGTCAAGCCGTTGAAGACCTCACAGGTTATCCATCCATATTGGGCGGAAGAGTAAAAACATTGCACCCTAAAGTGTTTGGTGGCATTCTTACCCGTCGCGATAACGAACAAGACAAAGCACAAATTGAAGAATACGAAATTCCAGAAATAGACTTGGTGATTGTCGATTTATACCCGTTCGAAGCTACAGTTGCTGCTGGAGCCGACGAACCAACAACGATTGAAAAGATTGACATTGGCGGTATTTCGCTGATTCGTGCAGCTGCTAAAAACTACAACGATGTGATTATTGTGGCTTCGCAAGACCAATACCAACCGCTTTTGGACTTGATTTCTGTAAATGGTTCAGAAACTTCGCTCGAAGAACGCCGCTGGTTTGCCAAAGAAGCTTTTGCAGTGTCATCGCATTATGATTCAGCTATTTTCAACTATTTCGATGGTGAAGAAGAAAGCGGTTTTCGTCAAAGCCAAAACGATGCCAAAGTGCTTCGTTATGGCGAAAATCCACACCAACGCGGTATTTTCTTTGGCAATTTCGATACCATGTTCGAGCAATTGCAAGGAAAAGAAATTTCTTACAATAACCTGCTGGACATTGATGCTGCAGTAAATTTGATTAACGATTTCGACGATATTACTTTTGCTATTCTGAAACACAATAACGCCTGCGGTATTGCTTCCAAACAAGTTTTGGTGGATGCATGGAATGCCGCTTTGGCGGGTGACCCTATCTCTGCTTTTGGTGGAGTGCTGATTACCAACGCTATTATTGACAAGGAAACAGCAGAGGAAATGAACAAAATTTTCTTTGAAGTAGTGATTGCTCCTGATTATGATTTGGAAGCCATTGAAGTTCTAAGCCAAAAGAAAAACCGTATTATCTTGATTTTGAAGGATGCAAAATCGAAAGGAAAACAATTCCGCTCGCTTTTGAATGGCGTTTTAATGCAAGACAAGGATACAAAAACTGAAACTGCCGATGATTTGAAAGTGGTGACCGAAAATGCGCCAACAGCAGAACAGATTGAAGATTTATTGTTTGCCAATAAAATTGTGAAACATTCAAAATCGAATTCTATTGTATTGGCCAAAAACAAACAATTGTGTGCCAGCGGTGTAGGTCAAACTTCACGCGTTGACGCATTGACTCATGCCATTGACAAAGCGGATGCTTTCAAAATTGATTTGAACGGTGCTGTAATGGCTTCGGATGCATTTTTCCCTTTCCCCGATTGTGTACAAATTGCTTTCGAGGCTGGAATAAGCTCTGTTATTCAACCAGGTGGCTCAATAAAAGACCAGGATTCTATCAATACATGTAATAAAAATGGTGTGAGCATGGTAACTACCGGATTCCGTCATTTTAAACATTAAAGTTATTTGCCTACGGCGTTATTAGGTAAAAACATAATATCTTTGTACATTTTGGAAAATGACATATATCAATTAGGAATCGAGATTGACAAGTTGACGAACAGTATCGAGAATGCGATATCTGGTGATAGTTTTCCTACTGAAGTAAATATATTAACAAAGATAGATTTAAAACATATCACCAAGACTAAAGGTTGGCTATTCAACTGGAATAATGAATTTAAGCTTGATGATAGAACTGTTTACAAACTTACAATACTGGGTAACTCTACAATTATTCAAGGATTAGTAAGCATTAGTGATTATGGGGATCATTATTATTTACATTTGATTGAAAGTGCACCTTTTAATCTTGGAAAAAATAAATTATATAAAGGAGTTCCAGGTAATTTATTTGCATTTACATGCAAAACTTCTTGGGACAAAGGTTATGAAGGATTTGTTTCATTTACATCAAAAACAAATTTGATAGAACATTATAGAATTTCAATAGGTGCGGTGAATGTTGGTGGTCACAAAATGATTATTTTTCCTCATGAAGCACTTAAACTGATTAAGAAATACTTTATAATCTAGATATTATGGGATACATTAATGAACCTGAAGGAATAGACTTCTTTGTTGACCCAAAACCATTAACCAAAAAAGACAGGGAAGAAATAAGCAATATAATTGCATATTATAAAGCTACAGGGAGAAAAAAAAGAATTGTTGATGCTACTTTGAAAAGCAGAACTTTACAACATAAAAGACAAAATAGTAGAGTAGATTCTTAGATAATTTACATTTTTGAATTAAAAAAAAATTGCCTACGGCATTATTAGGTAAGACTTGTGTCATTAGACCTGAGTCATTAGACATTAAAAAAAACAAAACTTGAAATAAAGAAAGAAAATGGGACTATTTTCATTTACGCAAGAAATAGCAATCGACCTTGGTACTGCTAACACCATTATCATTCACAATGATAAAATTGTAGTGGACGAACCTTCAGTGGTAGCTCTGGACAAACGCACCGACAAACTGATTGCAATTGGCGAAAAAGCACGCCAAATGGTAGGAAAAGAGAACGAAGGAATTCGTACCGTACGCCCTTTGCGCGACGGTGTAATTGCTGATTTCTACGCTGCCGAGTTGCTTATTCGTGGGTTAATCAAGATGATTCCTACAAAAAATCGTCTGTTCTCGCCGTCACTCAAAATGGTGGTTTGTATTCCTTCGGGAAGCACCGAGGTGGAAATTCGTGCGGTACGTGACTCGTCGGAACATGCTGGCGGACGTGAAGTGTACATGATTTACGAACCAATGGCAGCTGCTATCGGTATCGGTATTGACGTGGAAGCTCCGAACGGATGTATGATTGTTGATATCGGCGGTGGAACTACCGAAATTGCTGTTATTTCGCTGGGTGGCATTGTTTCCAACAAATCTATTCGTATTGCTGGTGATGACTTGACACTAGACATCGTGGAATACATGGGACGCATGCACAACATTAAAGTGGGTGAACGTACGGCTGAATTAATCAAAATCAACGTAGGTGCTGCATTGACCGATTTGGAGGATGCTCCCGAAGATTTTATTGTTCACGGGCCAAACCGTATGACTGCTTTGCCAATGCAAGTGCCGGTTTCTTACCAAGAAATTGCACATTGTTTGGAGAAATCAATTTCTAAAATTGAATCGGCCATCTTGAGTGCTTTGGAACAAACTCCTCCTGAATTGTATGCCGACATTGTAATGGGCGGAATTTATTTGGCTGGTGGTGGAGCATTGCTTCGCGGACTTGATAAACGATTGACTGACAAGCTGAACATCCAATTTCATATCGCCGAAGATCCATTGCGTGCAGTAGCTCGTGGAACTGGTATTGCATTGAAAAATGTAGATAAATTCTCTTTCTTAATTAGATAAAAACACTTTTGGTTTTTGGCAAATGCACTTCGTATTTGCCAAAAACCAAATATATATCTTTCTCATAATTATTAATTATTAATTGCCAATTATTAATTATAATTTCCCTCCGCACAGTTTACATCCAACATGAAGAATCTCATTAGTTTTTTGATACAATATAGTGTGGTGTTTTTATTTCTATTTTTGGAAATAACATGCTTAACCTTGATTGTGAAAAATCAGGACTATCAAAAAAGTATATTTCTATCATCCAGCAATACATTGGTTTCAACCTTATACGGTTGGAATAATTCGGTGATAGAATTCTTCAAATTAAGTGCTGCCAACGACAATCTCTCGCAAGAAAACACGGCACTTAAAAATCAGATTATCAAGCTACAGAATAAAATGTCGACACTTCAACCCGAAGCGTCCGACTCGGTTCATTTTCTTATTCCACCCGAAATGGAATATGAGTTTATTTCGGCCAAAGTAATCAATAGTTCCACCAACAAAATACAGAATTACATCACACTGAACAAAGGTGCAATTGACGGCATAAAGGTAGATATGGGCGTGGTGAGCGACGAAGGCGTGGTGGGAATAGTGAAAACTGTTTCTAAAAGATTTTCGGTGGTAATTCCTATTCTGAATCCAAAAATACAAATCAGTTGTAAATTCAAACGGAGTCATTACACTGGCCCGTTGGTTTGGTCGGGTGAGGATTACCGCTATGCCAACTTAACCGACATTGCCCGTCACGTAGAATTGGCTTTGGGTGACACACTAGTTTCCAGCGGCTTAACTAGCACATTCCCCGAAGGAATTCCGGTAGGAATCATCGAAGACTTTAAAATCAAGGAAAGTGATGCTTATTTCAATATCAAAGTAAAATTAGCCGTAAACTTCCGCACGCTTTCACACGTTAAAGTGATTGATTATCTGAATTATAAGGAACAAAAGGACATTGAAAAAACAACAGAAGAATAATTACAGCTGTCAGTTAACAGTAAACAGTTAGCAGTCAATAAAAAAATAATTATTACAACTTAAAAAACTGAATATCAATTCTAAACTGATTACTAACTGATAACTGTTTACTGATAACTGATAACTGAAAAAAATGCTTATCGTACTTCAAAATATCATCCGCTTTGTTTTATTGGTGCTGGTTCAAGTGCTGGTGCTGAATAATATCCAATTTCTTGGGTATATCAATCCCTACATCTACATTTTATTCATTCTTTCTCTTCCATTTCAGACTCCTCGCTGGTTTGTGCTATTATTGGCTTTCGTATTGGGACTAACAATTGATGCTTTTTCCAACACCATGGGAATGCATGCATTTGCAGCCGTAATGGTTGCCTTTTTACGAACTGGTATTATCAAATTGTTTACTGCCATTGAAGAGGGAAACAATCCCACGCCTTCATTCCACACATTCGGGGTGAGTGCCTACGTAAAATACGTGGTTACTTTGGTGATAATTCACCATGCTACTTTGTTCTTTTTGGAAGCATTCTCCTTCTCCAATTTCTGGATTATGTCTTTGAAAATCATACTCAGTTCAGTGCTGACAATAATGATGATTTTAGGTATACAATCGCTAAATACCAAATAACGAATGATTAACGATACGTTACAAAACAGAAAAACCGTCATTGCCATCATCATGACGGCTGTAATAGTTATGTACGTTTTGCGATTATTTTCAATCCAAATTATTGAATCGAGATACAAAGAAGGTGCTGAAAGTAACGCTTTTTTGAAGAAAACGCAATTCCCACCGCGAGGCTTAATTTATGACCGCAACCATACGCTATTAGTCTATAATAAACCTGCTTATGACATTGCTCTTATCATGCGAGAAATCCGTGGTTTAGACACAATGGCTTTTTGTAGAGCATTGGATATTGATAAAAGCTACTTGATTAATCGGCTTGCTGATATAAAAGACCGTAGAAAAAACCAGGGATATTCGTCGTATACACCACAACTTTTCATGTCGCAACTGACAAGTGCCGATGTAGCTACCATCCAGCAATCGATGTACAAATTTCCAGGATTTTACATTCAAAACAGAACTTTGCGTGAATATGCATATCCAATTGGAGCGCACTTATTTGGAAGTATTGGTGAAGTGTCGGCCACTAAAATTGAAGCTGACAATTATTACAAACAAGGCGATTATGCTGGGCGTGATGGCATTGAAAAAACCTACGAAACTCAATTGCGTGGAGAAAAAGGCGTGGAGATTTTGCTGCGTGACGCCAAAGGAAGAATAAAGGGGAAATATGAGAACGGCAAAAAAGACATAGCACCAAAAGCGGGTAAGAATCTAACGCTCACCATTGATGCTAAATTACAGATATTGGGAGAAATACTTTTCAAAGGAAAAATGGGCAGTATTGTGGCCATCGAACCTTCCACAGGAGAAATTTTGGCCATGGTTTCCAGTCCAACTTTCAATCCTACACTTTTGGTGGGTCGTCAACGCTCCAAAAACTACATGAACTTGGTGAGAGACCCGTTAAAACCATTATTGAACCGTGCCACACAAGCGCAATATTCGCCAGGATCATCATTCAAACCAGTTCAAGCATTGGTTTTGCAACAAATGGGTGGTATTGATGAAAGCACCATGTTTGCTTGCAATGGGCCTTCCTCCTCGCCCATTAAATGTACACACCATCATGGCTCTCCGGTAGGATTGCTGAGTGCCATTGAACAAAGCTGTAATCCATATTTTTGGAACGCATTCAAAGTGACCGTTGAAAAAGATGGGTATGGAGAAAAGAACGTTAACTTCAGACGAAATTATGATGATTGGGTGGAAAGAATGAAAAGTTTTGGATTTGGTGAGAAATATACTGAAAGCGATATTTACGAACAATCGAGAGGATATATTCCAACGCAGAAATACTACAACAAAGTATATAAGAGCATTACTGGTTATCGCGCCATTACCATTCGTTCCATCGCTATCGGGCAGGGCGAAGTGCTGGTAACACCGCTGCAACTTTGTAATGCAATGGCGGGAATTGCCAACCAGGGATATTACATTACGCCGCATCTTAACCGATGCGATTCAATGAAAAATCACAAGCATATAATAAAGGTGGATAAACAGTATTATCCAGTTGTGTACGAAGGAATGGCGCGTGTATTCACATCGGGAACTGCCACCGCTTCAAAATTAGAAGGGATTGAAATGTGTGGAAAGACAGGAACAGCCGATAATAGTCACGGAAAACCGCACTCCATTTTTGTGGGTTTTGCCCCACGTGTAAACCCCAAAATTGCCATAGCGGTAGTGGTTGAGAATGCTGGGTTTGGGTCTATGTTTGCAGCGCCAATTTTCAGTTTGTTGGTGGAACAATACCTCAAGGGGAAAATTGAAAGAACAGAATTACAGGAAAAAGTTAGTAACATGGTAACCAACAGCAATGTCCAAGAACGTTAGTATAAAATATGCAATAGACTGGACAACGATTTCAATATACGTTGCGCTTGTCTTTATGGGTTGGGTGAGCATCTACGGAGCAAGCTACGACTTTGACCAAGCGAGTATTTTCGATTTCAGTCAGCGTGCCGGAAAGCAGTTTGTTTGGATATTGACCGCGTTTGCTATCGGCGGTGTGCTGCTGCTCATTGATTCCAAAATGTACAGTTTCTTCAGCTACGTAATTTATGGGGGAGCAATTCTGCTGCTAATCCTAACGATTTTTGTTGCACACGACATCAAAGGTTCCCGGTCGTGGTTGGTCATCGGCCCAGTTAGTTTTCAGCCTGCCGAATTGGCCAAAATGGCTACAGCATTGGCACTTTCCAAGTTTATGAGTTCTTATAATTACAAGCTAAAAAACTGGAAAGATCTTATTCCGTTGGGAATGATTATTTTTCTGCCATTTGCCTGTATTATTCTTCAAAATGAAACGGGTTCGGCATTGGTATTTGTTGCCTTTCTGCTGATGCTATACCGCGAGGGAATGAATGGAATTGTGCTGTTGATTGGTACTTTTGCAATATTGTTATTCGTAGTGGTTATAAAATTCAGCATTGTTCCTATACAAATTGACCGCGGAAGTTTAGGGATTGTATTGGCGATGGGAATCATACTTGTAGCACAATTCATATATGCATTTTTTATCACAAAACACAGAAAAGAGGCGGCGATATTGATTATTGGAGCAATTGGAATAAGTGCAATATCATATATTTTGAACATTTGGTTTAGAATAAATTATGATTACGTAGCCATTTTCACTGTGATTGCGACTTGTATATTCTGGATTGTGATTGAAATAATAAGCCATTACAAAAGATACTGGTTTGTGGTTTTAATATCAATAGGTTCAGTACTTTTCAGTTTTTCATCCTATTATTTGTTCGAAAACGTCCTGGAGCCGCATCAACAAGTGCGTATCAAAGTACTGTTGAACATGGATGACGCTCCGTTGGGTGCTGGTTACAATGTAAACCAGTCGAAAATTGCCATCGGTTCAGGCGGTTTTTGGGGAAAAGGCTTCCTGAACGGCACACAAACCAAGCTCAAATATGTGCCAGAACAGGACACCGACTTTATTTTTTGCACCGTTGGCGAAGAACACGGTTTCTGGGGTTCCACTTTGGTATTGTTTACCTACTGGCTTCTGCTGATGCGATTACTGCGCATTGCCGAACGACAGCGGGAAGCATTTAGCCGCATTTATGCCTATTGCGTAGCCAGTATTTTCTTTTTTCACCTTACCATAAACATTGGAATGGTGCTGGGAATTATGCCTGTGATTGGCATTCCGCTGCCATTTTTCAGCTACGGAGGCTCCTCGCTTTGGGGTTTCACCATAATGCTGTTCATATTGCTTCGGTTAGACGCTGCAAGGTTGGAAAGAATGCAATAGAATTAGAATAAAAAAAGAGGTTAAAAACCACAATGGGAACAATAAAAATAACTCTTTAACAAGCTAATTGTCTTAATTATAAATTCTCTATTGTTCCTATTGTGGTTTTATTCTTATATACTTCACAAAAAGAGGTTGTTTGTTTTAAATATACTTATATACCATAAAAACTGCCACGCCAAGCAAAAAGAAAGCATATACTTTCTTGAACATTGCAGCTGGTAGTTTTAGAGCTAATTTGGTTCCAAAAAATACACCTACCACAATTCCCAAAGCCATTAATCCAGCCCAAAGCCAGTTGAGATAACCTGCCTGGGCATAAACAATTACACTGGGCAAACCTACTGGCAATTGCAATGCTGCCAATGAGGTGGCAGCGGCAGATTTTGCATCATATTTGAAGAATTTGATGAGCACTGGCACAATGACCAATCCGCCACCTTTGCCAAACAAGCCAGCAATTACTCCAGCTAAAATCCCGACTAAAATAAAAATCCAGAAGGAGTATTTTATGTTTTCATTAGTAACAACCGAGTCTATTATGGGAGTTTTATTTTTGCGAAACAAAGCTGAAATATTCAAATAACCGAGTGCAATGTAAAGTAAAAAAGCTGCATATAGTTTCGACAGCACCTTCACATCCACCGAAACGGCCAATTCGGCACCAAAAAATGAACCCATGAGCAATCCCAGGGAAATCCAAAGTGCATTGCGCACATTGATATATCCAGCTTTATAATAAGTAATTACACCGAATAATCCTACAGGCAATAACATGGCTGCCAGAGAAGTGGCATTGGCATTGAGCATATCCAATCCAAAAACAGCGATAAGTGTGGGTACCATAATAATACCTCCACCAATGCCAAACAAACCTGACAATATACCTGCTAAAACTCCTAATATTAAAATTCCAAACTCCATTATCTAACTTTTAAACAAGAACATCTCAAATGAACTTTAATTGTTGCAAAGGTAGGGAAAAAAGGGATTAGCTTAATTAGTATTGAAAAGAAAACCAAGAAATAGAAGTTGACCTTGCTATAATTCATTAAAAACAACTTGCTAATTTGCCGAAACTTATAGTATTAATTCGAAATGAAGTGAGTATATTTGCATCGTAAATACAAAAACCAAAAATTATGATACACACAGTAAAAATTGACGATACTACCCGAAACGGAAAGAAAATATTGAACGATTTGCGCCGTTATCACAAAGGTATTGAGTTTGAAAATCCAGCAGTAACAGGTGAAACCCCTGAAGGATATATGACATCTGAAGAGTTTAGGGTTGAATCGAGGAAGGATTTAGATGAAATATGCAGGAATCATGGTATTTTACAGTAAAATTGCCAAGCAAGACTTAAAACGTATTTTTAATGGACTACTTACATGGTCTAAACATAAACTTGAGTATAATCATGTTGTTTCCTATCATAATAATATTCTGGAAATTTGCGATAATCTTGACTCAAAATCTTTCCATTTTAATACGCAATATAGCCTTCACAAACGATATGGAGAAAAAGTTCACACGTATAGACGGAGCAAACAAACCAATTGGTACATTATTTATAATCTTGACCGACATGGTAACGTGTATATTCAGAGCATAATTTCAAACCATAGTACGATAGCCGAAGCAAAATAGTTTCGGCTGTTTTTTAGAATTCCTATTCAATTCAACTTGATATAATCCCATGCTCAACATTTATCGCGCCTCTGCCGGTTCCGGCAAAACTTACCGACTTACGCAAGATTATATACATTTACTGTTCCAACCCAAAACGGAACGGGCGCATCGTCGAATTTTGGCGGTAACGTTTACCAACAAAGCCACCGACGAAATGAAATCACGCATCCTGAAGGAATTGCATGCATTGGCGCAAGGTGAAAAATCCGATTATCGAGCTGGATTAATGAAAGAATTTCACTTGGACGAAATAAGCGTAAATGAACAGGCCAAGCACATTCTCACCACCATATTGCACGATTATTCTTCGTTCTCTATAAGTACAATCGATAAGTTTTTTCAGCAAGTCATTCGGTCATTTGCCCGCGATATTGGCGTGCATGGCGGTTATAATTTGGAGTTGGATACAAGTTCAACGTTGGAACAATCCGTCGATAACATGTTTATGGATTTGTCCAAGCCTGATAATAAACAGTTGCTGCAATGGCTCACTCAGTTTGCCGAAGAACGAATAGAGCAGTCCGAAAACTGGAATGTGCGTGGAAGCATTATGGATTTGGGGCGGGAGGTTTTCAAGGAAAGTTACCAGCACAAAGCAGAAGATACCAATAGAAAACTTCACGAAAAAGAGTTTTTAACCAATTATCGTAAAAGTCTGCGACAGATTAAAACAGATTTTGAAGCAAAGGTAAAGCAGACTGCCACCGAAGCGTTGAGGGTAATTGTGTTGAACGGACTCACCACAGAACAGTTTAAAGGTGGTTCACGGTCGGCAATGAAAACCCTGGAAAAGCTGCAAAATGGTGGCGTAGATGCAAGTGCCACTTTTCTGGCTTTGGCAAATGATGTGGCCAATTGTTACACCAAAACCACTCCAAAAGATGTTATTTCTGCCATCGAAAGTGCGTATTATGGTGGACTTCAGAAACACCTCATTCAACTGACAGAGATACTTCAAATTGAAATTATCACCTACAATTCTGCGTTATTGGTCATAAAACACATCAATACGCTGGGCATTCTTTCTGATTTGGCGGTACAAATAAAAAAGTTGACCGATGAGCAAAACACCATGCTTATTTCGGATACCAACTTGTTGCTCAACAAGATTATTGACAACAGCGATGCACCCTTTGTGTATGAAAAAACGGGAATTCAGATTAATCATTTCATGATTGATGAATTTCAGGACACCTCCACTTTGCAATGGAAAAACTTTTATCCGTTAGTTGCAAATAGCTTGGCGGCAGGAAAATTCAATTTGGTGGTGGGCGATGTGAAACAAAGTATTTATCGTTGGCGAAATTCAGATTGGAAGCTTCTAGATGAAAAAATCCTGACAGATTTTCGCCCAGAACAAATGCATGAAGAAAACCTGGAAACCAACTGGCGTAGCGACAAAAATATTATCGATTTCAACAACTCATTTTTCTTTCGCGCTGCGCAATTATTGCAAAGCAAACTGAACGAAAACCTTAAAGCCGTGCTTCCCGTTTATCCCGAATTGGAAACATTGACCCATAAAATTGAACATGCTTACTCCAATATTCATCAGTTGACTTCTCCCAGAGCTGCTACCGGCAGGGTACAAGTCACTTTTATTCCTCGTGACGAAAACGAGGAGGGTTGGAAAGCAGAAAGTTTGAAACGATTGCCCACGATACTGGAAAACCTTCAAGACCAAGGTTATCGTCCCGGCGACATAGCTATTTTGGTGCGTAAAAACGAAGAAGAACAGCAGGTAATTCATCGATTATTGAACTATAAAACTACTCCGGAAGCCAAGGCCGAATATTGTTACGACATTATGGGAAATGAAGGATTGCTGATTGGTGCAGCTGCTTCCGTGCGTTTCGTGCTGGGCATTCTGCAACTGTTCGTAAACCCATCCGACAGTATTCAGCAAACCATTGTGAATTACGAATACGCTCGTGGCAAACAAAGTAAATCCGAAAATGAAGCGCTGAATGCCTGTTTTACTACTTCCGAAAGAGTTGAAAACAGTCTTTCGCCATTATTTACGTTTGAAGAAAATAACCAGCTTCATTCATTGAAAAACAGTTCACTATTTGATATGGTGGAACAAATCATTTCACTGTTTGGTGTGGGAACATGGCACAACGAAGCGGTATTTGTTCAGGCTTTTCAGGATGTGGTTTTTAAATACACAACAGGAAAAACAGCAGATTTGAACAGCTTTCTTACCTGGTGGAAAAAGAATGGCGAGAAGCAATGTATTTCCACGCCCGACAATCAAAATGCAATGCGCATCATGACCGTTCACAAATCGAAAGGACTAGATTTCAAGGTGGTAATTATGCCTTTCTGCGATTGGGATTTAGACAGCCGAATGCGCAATATTCTGTGGTGTGAACCAACCGTTGCACCTTTCAACGAACTGCCTCTATTGCCCATTGAATATGGCTCCAAACTCGGTCAATCTATTTTTGCTGAAAGCTATTTCGACGAACAGATGCATCAGTTTATCGACAGCCTAAATGTGGCTTACGTGGCTTTCACACGCGCTATCAACGAGCTGATTTGCCTTGCGCCCGCTCCAAAGAAAGAAGTGGAAGGTCTGGATAAAATTAATTCGTTATCAACGTTGCTCACCACTTGTTTTCAGGTAAGTACACCCGGTTTGGATACAAAAATTATTCCGCTTACAGACTTTTACAATGATGAAATAAAAGAATTTGAATTGGGCGAACCTACCAAAGCTGTTTATAAAGACCAGCCAAATTCAGACATCAACGAAAAAGTGAGTTTATATCCGTCGGTGAGTAGCGCCGACCGCCTCAGCATTCGTCACCAAAGTGCAGATTACTGGTTGGAAAGTCAACAATTGACGGATAGTAAACTGAACTACGGCATCATTATGCACGATATTCTACGCCAAATCACCCACAAATCCGACCAACCAAAAGCCATTATGGAAATGCTGCTGAGTGGAAGAATTAGCGAAGCCGAAAGTAAAACGGTAGAAGAAGAAATGCAGCATTTCTGGGAGTTGCCTGAAACATCGAACTGGTTTGCGTCCGATGTGCGGATCCTCAACGAAACAGCCATCCTCACTCCTACTGGCGAGCAATATCGCCCTGACCGTGTGATTATTAATGGTAATTTAGCAACAATTGTTGACTATAAATTTGGTGACAAGGAAAGCAAAAAATACGTTCAGCAAGTGAAGCGGTATATGGATTTAATTACCGAGATGGGTTATCAAGCTTCGGGATTTGTTTGCTATGTGAGTCTGCGTAAAGTGGTAGAGATTCTATAAAAAAAAGCTCTTCAAACTTTTAGGTAGGAAGAGCTTATTCAGGTATTTAATACTTCAAGATGAAGAAATCAGGCAATCAATTCTTTCATTATCAACGTCATTAGCGGTTGTACCGAGTTGCCAATGATTTGAACCTCTTCGTGGCTCACTTCTACTATTTTTCCTGGAACGCCAAGGTCGGTAATTATGGAAATTCCAAAACATTTCATGCCCGCATGATTTGCAACAATCACTTCTGGAACAGTACTCATACCAATGGCATCCCCGCCAATAGCGCGGAAATAGCGGTATTCTGCCGGCGTTTCAAAAGTAGGGCCTGTAGTGCCAACATACACACCTTCAACTACTTTGATGTTATTTTTTGCAGCAATTCGTTTGGCTTTGGCAATCAATTCTTTAGAATATGCTTCACTCATGTCGGGGAATCGAGTTCCGAGTTCGGGAGTATTTTTTCCTCGCAATGGGTGTTCAGGAAAAAGATTGATGTGGTCGGTAATAATCATCAAATCACCAATTTCAAAGTCAGGATGCACGCCACCCGAAGCGTTTGAAACCAGCAAAGTCTCAATTCCCAACGCTTTCATCACTCTTACCGGAAATGTAACTGCCTTCATATCATACCCTTCGTAGTAATGAAATCGACCTTGCATGGCCAGTACTTCTACATCGCCAAGTTTGCCGAAAATAAGTTTTCCACAGTGACCTTCCACTGTAGAAACAGGAAAGTTGGGGATTGACTCGTATGTTATTTCAGTTTTGTCGGTTATTTGAGTCACCAAATTACCCAGTCCAGTACCCAATATAATACCTGTTTTGGGACTTGAAGTCATTTTTGATTTAAGAAAATCAGCTGTTTCTTGTATTTTCTGCAACATAGTCTTGTATCTTTTTGATAAATATATTTTCTTGATTATTTAATATTTGAACTCTAATTGGCAAGGCATAAGTAAACGGTTTTAATCGTTCTGGGAAAAACTGATGTGTCACCAACCGAGCCGCATCTTTTTCTGTTACCAGAAGTATTTTATTAGTCGATTCAATCTCGTCAAACCGTCTCATTATCAACAATAAATCTTGAATTAGGAACACATGGTGGTCATTATAAAACAGTGTTTCTACTTTGCTAGTATATTTTTTCAATTGTTCCACAATGGATTGCGGATAAACAATTCCGGCCACCAGTAATACTGTAAAATCATTATTTTTTAAGTTGTTGTAAGTACATTTCTCCGTTTCCAAGGCTGGAAATACGGGTATCATTTCATCGTAAACATAGCGGGAGAAAAAGAGGTCTTGATTTCCGTTTAAATTAAGTTCCTTTTCAACTCTTTGATATTCAATATTTTCCAAATTTGCAGGACATTTTGTAACTACAATTATATTGGCACGTACACTACCACTTTTCGTTTCGCGCAGTCTACCAGCTGGCAAAAGCATGTCGCGTGTATACAAGTGGTTATAATCTGTCAGTAAAATAGACAATCCAGGTTGAATGTAGCGATGCTGAAAAGCATCATCCAGAACTACTACTTGCAAATCAGGAACAATTTCTTGAAGTTTTCTCACACCATGCACCCTTTTTTCATCAACAGCCACTATTACCCTTGGAAATTTTTGATAAATCTGAAACGGTTCATCACCTAATTTCACTGCATCTGCATTATCATCAGCAAGAAAAAAACCTTTGGTTTCACGCTTATAGCCACGGCTTAAAAGTGCTACCTTCCAATCATCCTGTAAAAACGAAAGTATAAATTCGGTGTGCGGCGTTTTTCCCGTTCCTCCTATCGATAGATTTCCTACGGAAATTATTGGGATGTTGAATTTCGTTATAGATAGTATATTTCTATCAAACAACCAATTACGAGAACAGATTATTATTCCATATAGAACAGAAAAAGGATAAAGAACAATTTGTTTGGCTAGGTTTTTCAAGTGTAAATTTCTTTTCAAAAGTTAAGGATGACAAAGATACAATTTTTCTTTAATGCTACAAGTAAAAATTGAACATTTGCGATTCCCTTTATAAGCAATAGCAATTAACGCTTAAATAAAATTGAAAAAGCCCTGCATTCAAATAATATAGGGCTTTATTCAAAAAATAATCATTTCAATTTAAAGATTTAAAATGCACAATAATCTTTTTAATTTCTCCATTACGTTTAAATACGTCTTTACTTTGCGAATCATTTAATTGATAATCAACATTATATTCTGTTTTCCCATTGTTATAAACAACATCAATTCCGATTTTTCCATCGATAAAGTAGATGAAAGGAACGGTGCAATAAGTAAAAGAAAGATGCGCTGAGGAGTATTGGGAGTTTGGCTGAATAAACTCAGTTTTGTTCAACATAATAGGCTGTATAGTAATGATTCCATTCTCAACTAGCACCCCTAATTCAAAAAAACGACTGATGATGTCTTCCTTCACTTGACCTGTCATACCTGGCTGCTGCACACCAGCCATTATTGGAGTGTGCGAGTAAGGATCAAAAGGAAAGGAACCATAATCGGCCGGAGATTTGTGAGCACCAATACCTTTTTGAATGGCTGCATAATGCGCATTTAACTGATTTAGTATCTCTATATCAACATGTTCTGATGTTGCTTTTTTTATGCATTCACCTACTGCCAACAACAATTTGGAAACCATGTGCCAATAGATAGATCCTAGTCCTTCGTACTTATAGAAAGTTCCAGAACGACCAGTAAAGGACTGATGATCAAATATTTTTTCATAAACTGACATTATTTCAGCCCGTTCTTTATCTGTAACATTTACAGTTGAATTTAATTTTAAACGATTCAAGGCAATAGTTAGGAATGAAGCATTATTAAAATCGGCATTGAAATGAAAATGACCTTTTTTGTCTTGTGTAATAATGCTGGTTTCTCCCATTTCTATTAATTTCATCAAGAGCTGATTTTGTTTTACATCCTCCGATGGAATAACATTTTTATCCAAAAACAAAGGAAGTTGTTTGTTTGGATAAAGTATATAACTTTCTTGGTCTGGACGATACAAACTACTGGCTCGCAATGCATTGAGTAAATCAAGTATTTCATTGGCAGTGAGTTTCCCAGAACTTAAAACTGCAACTTGTCCTTCCAGCATTTCATAAAGATGACGAACAGTAACTTGTTTATCTGAAAAAGCCACTAAATTATATGCATGATACAAATTGTCGGCACGCTTATTAACAACGATGGATTGGTCGATATAAGCCAAGGTTAAAGTAAAGAAATCATTCAACTCACTTTTATTGATAAATTGTTTAGCGCCAGAAAATCCACTGTAGATTTTGGTGCGATAGGCATCGCCTGCCTTTCCTAATTCATCGGCTATTAATCTGCGTTGATAATTGTCAAAGCCATTATGAATATGATTCTCAAAATCAATAAATGTTCCGTACAATTCGCTAAAGAAACTGCGCATTTCATCGGATACAGAGTAATTATCCAGACTTGCATTTTTATAAAGATTTTGGGTAAAAGCAACAAAACGACGCATGTAGTAAAGTGTTACCATTGACGCACCCGAACCAACTAAAGCATTGTTGGCATCGTTCCATTCGGGGCGTAAGGTATTCATCCAAATACCTGCTTCGGGAACAAAATTACTGAGTTTTGATAACAATGTAGACAGCATTTTTTCAGTAAAGGTTACCAACATCACATCATCATTTACATTGAGTAATAACTTTGCATCTGCGCCATAATTTTTCTCCAATTTCTCGATGGATTCGTGCAATTTTGCATCAAAACGTATTGAGTTTTTGGGTTCAGCCACTATTTCATTGTAAGTTTTTAGTCTATAAGGCACGTTAGCATAAGCAAACATATCTTTGTCTAATATAGAAATAAGACTTTCGGGATAATGATTGTGAGAAACTTCCATCAATTTCAACAGATAAATTATCTGATGGTCGCCCCAATACCCAATGTTAGACCAAGGGTTATCAGGCTCAATCACCTCCCAGTCAATACCCTCACTAGTAACACGATATGGATTGTAACCATCTGCAGTTGTTGCATTCAGGAATTTGGCAATAATCCCATTGATATAACCCGGGTATGACAACGATAGTGCTTCCCAATTTTGGAAAATATCACGCCAATTACCGGCATAGGAAAGCAATTTATTGCCATGGTCGTCCTTCACATTGATGTTGAACAAGTTCCATGGGCGACTTGGATCACCATGTCGGCGACTGAATGTCAATGGTAGATATTCCAAAAAAAGACGATACAAGTTATTATCATTCTGGAGTAATATCATTTTTTCGAGGTCGGAATGGTCGATTGAAAGGGGAAGTTTTGTTAGAAATGGTTCGTTATTATTCCAAACTTTTATATTAAAGTGCTTCACGTGATTAATAAAATTGTCAGCGTAAATGGTATAATTCTCGCTATAAATTCCACCTCTCATTGTATTAAAAAGCACATTGGCGAAATGCCTTGCCATCACGTTCTCATCGGCTGTTTGTTGAATACCATCAACTTCAGCTACTATTGATTGTAGTGATTTGGTCCCTTTCTCTATATTTTGTTCAATAACTTCAGCAATATTTTTGGTGTTTTGAATAAAATCAATGAGGTTGTTCACTTTTACAGCATCCTGGTTTAATTCAGCAATAAAATACCAAGTTTTAGTAGATTGCGAATCCAATTTAATTTTTGCACACGAAAAGAAAGCTCCACGAACACCTTTTGCTTCTAGTTCGGGAACAATTTCATGTCCATTTCTGAAGTCATTCAACTGTTTTGAATTCAATAAAAAACTTGTATTATCCAATCCAAAACTCCAAACTGTATTGACTCTCAATGACTCACTGGGTTCTGGCCTGTCCACCAAAATGGCCTCCATGCGGAAAAGGGCCAGATTAGCCTCTTGAATTAGCTCTGTCTTTTTGTAGCCATCCACCAAGGTTGAATAGGTGTTTTGTGTCAATCGGTCAATGCCCGCGGGCAATATATTTTGCAAACCGTCTACCAAAGTTACTTCGGCCAATTTTTCCGAGTCATTAATCAACCAGCTTTTCTTTACCCAGCCAAAATCATCGGCATTCATCCAGCAATAGCAAAATGTCAAGCCTAAATCAAAATTCTTTTCCCCAAAGATCAGTTTATTGCCAATGGTACTCTTCGAAATGGTTCGCTCCAAAGAATAAACGCCATTGTTGCGGTCGGAAAATGGTTCCCACAGATAGCATTTCTCATTTTTCTGGACTTGGAATATGGTTTTACTACCTGTAATTTCATTCGATTCAGTAATCTTGTCATCCGTATAATAAGGAAAAAGCGCAGTGTCTGGATTTTTCCTTCCTGCCGACAATCCACCGGTACTTGATATATACATCCAGTGATCAGAATCGCTAGCTAGGCTGATAAAGAAAGGCTGCATTGTATCATAATTCTTTATCTGATAGTACTTTTCATCGCCAATAAGGATGAATTGACCCGATGCTTCTTTTTTCTCTGAATTGATTGGATTATTTCCAATAAATAAATTATTCATTTTCGTTTAATATATGGTTATATAACTGATTATTAATAACAACTAGCGTTCTATTTATTGAGATTAATATGGTTTAAATATAATTATTGATTATCTTTTGCCCGTTTTGCATCTAAATCTTTCTTCATCAAATCAGTTGTTTTAGAATCAATCTTGTAAAAAATCATGAACAAAGCGCATGACATATACAAAATGCCCGGAATAACTGACACCAACAGTTTTATACCAGTAATGGCAGTTTCGGTTTGTGCTACATTGGGCACGAAATTAGAAATGGTAAGTATCCAACCTGCAATGGCAGCGCCAATTCCCCAGCCAGCCTTTTGAGCAAAAACGGCAGCCGAAAAATACAAACCAGTTGCCCTGCGACCAGTAGTCCACTCACCATAATCGGCAGAATCGGCTATCATTGTCCAAAGTAGTGGAACGGCAGGCGCATAAGCCATTTTGGCTATAATATTGAAAGCGTAAATGGTGTTTAAATCAGTTATACCCGGTAGATAAATGAGCATAAAAAAGAGGCCTGAAATTAACGAACTTCCAATAAATACGTTTTTATTTCCAAATCTTTTTGCCAATGGTTTTGAAAATGGCAATGCCACAATCAGTGCCACTGTTCCAATTACATTGAATAGTTGTACATTATTTTCACGTCCCAAATAATACTTGAAATAATAAGCAATGGCGGCGTTTTGCATGGCAAACATGATAAAAGAGATGATGCCAACTATTGCAAGGATTCTCCAAGCTTTGTTAGCCAAGAGGTTTCTTAAATCTTCTTTGAGGGAATTCTTTTGTTCTTTTGGTGGCTGAACTCTTTCTTTGGTAGTTTGAAAAGTGATGAAAAAGAACACCAGACTCAGACCGGCAAACAAAAACACAGTGTACTGAAAACCTTGTGCTTTATCTCCGTGACCAAAAAATTGCGCCAATGAAAGTGCCAATCCAGTTACAACAAATTGTCCAGTAAATCCTGCAATGAATCGGAAAGTGTTCAGTCCGGCACGCTCATATGTATCGTCTGTCATTACCGCACCCAAAGCAGAATAAGGCAAATTGATAAAAGCATAAGCTGTCATCAGAAGAACGTAAGTGGCACCTGCATAAATTATTTTACCCATTTCACCGAGATTTGGCGTAGTAAAAGTAAGAATCGCTAGAACTGCATATGGAATGGCACCAAATAAAATATACGGTCGGAATTTTCCCCAACGGGTATTGGTGCGGTCGGATATTACGCCGATGATTGGGTCGATGGCCATATCCCAGAAGCGGGCTACCAACATTATCGTTCCCGCTGCAGCAGCGGAAATACCATACACATCGGTATAGAAAAACAAGAGCCAAAAACCGACCATGTCCCAAACAAAATGCGATGCAGTATCGCCCAGACTGTATCCAATCTTTTCTTTGAAGGATAATTTTTGATTTGTATTGTTCATAATTTTTCGAATTTAATAGTGGTCATTCCCCGAAATGGGGTTTACTACTCAGTTTATGAATAAAACACGAAACGATTTAAACTATTTTCTCCCCACTTCCTTCGCCCAATCGCCACGGAAAATGATTTTCTGGTCGTGAATTTTAAAATTAAATTTACCGTATTGAACGGTTATTCCAGCTGATGCATTGACAACCCAGCAATTATCTGGAATTGTAAAAAAGCTTTCATTCTCAATGGTTCTCTTTTCCAACTGATCTTTAATATTGACTTTTGATTGTGGCCCAACTTCCCAGCCTAAATGAGTGTTATAACTCACCCTTAAATCGTCGACTAACTTAAAATTATCTTTGGTTACTATTTTTGTTTTCACACTGGCTATTTTCCCTGCATTCAAATCATTGTCAGGTGTTACTTCAATGTTTAAGGTTGGCAATTCAAAAGGCTTATCAGAGGCCAAAATCATGATTGATTCTGTTTTTATTACTTTATTGCTCTTGTCATAAAATTCAAATGCCAATTCCTGATCTTCTATACCATTTATTGACAATTCAATATTGTCGGAAAGGTAACCTTCTTTTAGTATCTTTTTAGAATACAGGAGCTTATCATTTATTTTCACGGTCACTTTACTTACTTCTTTATCGACATAGAGTTCCAAAGGTATTTTTTTTGTCATATAAATATCTTTGTTTTTGGGACTGATAATCAACCCTTTCATGTAATCGCGCATTACAAACCAAACTGGACGTGGAGACCCAAACTTATCATTCACATCGCTGTAGCCCCAAAATCCAAACCATTCCTCGGGCTGATCGGGATTGTGATAACGCGCATCGTCGCCTTTCCACCAACCGTCTGCATAATAAAATGGGCACATTCCTACCGCTCCAGCATCGATTAAATCGCGATAATTGGCAATAAGTCCATCGCTTTGTTGCGTAAGTGTTTGTCCGCCATAACGACCATATCCTTTGTGCGAAACTGAATATCCAAACTCTGTGGTAATAAATGGTTTATTTAACCCGTTCAATTTACAAAGCCCTTTTATATAATCCTTGAATCCCATCGTTGCCGTTTGCGCTTCACTATGGTCGTAACAATTATATGCATAGACATCAAAAATACTTTCGTCCATGTAATCGCTAATCATTGCATTGGCCGACAGTGTGACAGGAATACCTGCATGTTCTTTGTGAATAATACCAATAAGACTTTTCATGAAACTCACAAAAGCCTTGCCAGTAACAGTATGAATATGATTGGTTTGCGGTTCGTTGATAACTAGGTAAGTAATGATACAATCGTATTTTTTAGCATAACTCATTACTTTGCTAACATCTGTCTCACATTTCTTCACAAAAACTGGATCACCATAATCTTTGTCCGGATTAATTTCGAGTCCCATAATAAGCTTCAAACCAGAAGCTTGCACGACTTTTAATTGAGCTTCCGAAAACTGGCTCCAAGTACGAATGCTATTGTAACCTGCTTCCTTGATGACTTTTAAATCAAATTTCAACAAGTCCAAATCCTCAACCTTTGCACCTTGATAAGGATGCTGCCCTGGGCGTGCACCAATTTCATAACCAATGGCTTTGATAAAGAATTTTTCGCCGTTTAAATAGTACCAATTGTCTTTGATTTCAATTTTTGATTGGGTGAATCCCATCATAAGACATAATTGGATCAGAACTAATAATACTTTTAATCTATTGCTCATTGAACTTATTTTTGTTTTAAAATCTCGTTTTATGTTTTTGGTCGAATCATTACACAATTGAACTTTTGAACTGAAATAAAAGTTTCTTCTACTATTGGCATTATTGAACTATCTTAATTCACTTTGTCACTTAATTTGGGTTGAATCAATATTAGCGCTTGAAGTTCTTCATTAATTTCTGCCTGTTTAAGATTATTGGCTCGACGTAGTGCTAATGCTTCTCTAATTTCGTGTGACTTAGCTTCGGTAATATCATATTTCCAAATGACAATAATTGCCATCAAACCTGTAAAAATTGGAATGGCTATATCGGCAATTCTTAGTTTCGTGATAGTGTCAGCAGCTTGCACAGTAGCATTGCTATCAAACCCAACCCAATTCAAAACGGCGCCACTGGTTAGTAATGCAACAGCAGTGCCCAGTTTTACCATCCACCAATACACCGCACCAAATGTGGCCTCGCGTCTTGTTCCATTTTCAAGTTCGTCCACATCGCACACATCAGCAGTCATCGACATCATCAGCGTAAATAAACCGCCAATACCAAATGATAAAAAGGGAATTGGAATGAACATCATGTAAGGATTGGAGGGATTAAAGCCCCACCATTTAAGACCATAGCCTATTATCGAAATTAATGTAGACATGATAAATGCATTTTTCTTCCCAATTTTTTTAGATACAAAAGTGATGACCGGAATTACCAAAAAGGCTGTGGCTACGGCACTAATTGTACCAAACCATGCTGGCCATTGTGCGGCAGCGGTTGTGTCACCTTTAAACAGGTAAAATATGATGATAAAAAATGCAAATTGCGCTATGGTTTGAAAACCGTTGAAAATCAAGAATGTAGATACGTATAATTTCACAAATGGCTTACATGTAACGGTTTGTTTAATTCCCTTGAAAAAATCCTTGGTATTTTCAGCAAGTTCCTTGACTGACAATTTTGATTTTCCTTGCAATTCGGGCAAGGCTATTTCTTTACAAAACAAAGCGGGCATTATACCCAACACTAAACACAGACCGCCTACCCAAAAGGATAAGTTTCTAGCTCCTTCCGGCGCAGAAGCATATATGTTTTTGTCATAAATAATAACCCAAAACCATGGAGCAATCATCCATGCTATTTGCCCAATCCACTGTGAAACAGCCATTAACGATGTTCTCTCATTGTAGTCGGGTGTCATTTCGTATCCCAATCCAATAAGTGGAGCTGCAAAAATGGTATAGCCAGTATAAAAAACCAAGGACATGATTAAGAAAAACACAAAATTGTAGGTTTGGGTATTTTCAGGATACAATTGCCACATGGCCATAAATGTCAAACCGGTAATTATACTTCCCACAAGAATATAGGGTTTTCTTCTCCCCCACCTAGACCTCGTATGGTCTGATACATACCCCATTACAGGGTCTAATACTGCATCGTAAAGACGTGGAAGCGCAGCCAACAATCCGGCTAGAAGCGGGTTCATTTTTAACGCCAATACCAATATAATCATAAATACGCCTAAAGCGGCAGGAAAAAGTTGATTTGCTAAATGACCCGACCCAAATGCTATTTTCTGTCCAAAAGGAACTACATCCTCAGGAGATGTTTTGTAGTGATTCATAATATTAAATTTTTGGTTTTGATAAATTAGTCGAAAATTCAGTAAGTGCAAAAAACAAATTCTATAGAATATTGATTTCTAGCGCATTGTGTTTCAATTTGACAATTTGGTGATTTCTTTTTAAGCTTTATTTACTACGACCCAAAACAAATTATTTTTTGAATCTGTGGAACTCTTCATTCCCGGTTTTTTTTTGAAACACCCTTACATAATCCACATACATTTTGGCATCCCCGTTTTTAAGAGCAGTTATTTTATTAATATCGTAGATTTCTGAAAATGTACCTCCAACTGCCAGATTAAGAATGATATAAAATGGTTTACGGAAATAACGTGAAGTTTGATTTGGTAAATTTTCACCTAAAATTGGAATTTCATAATATGGTTTTGCATTCGGATATTTTTCTAAATCCAAATACATTTTGATTGAATCTGGAGTCCAGAACATTGTGTAGGTATGAAAACCATCCTGCAAACTATAATCGTTAGTGGTTGATATTCCTTTATTAGGATAACTACCTCCATTCCAACTTTCTCCCCAATGGCAAGCCCCGTTAAAATAGCGGTCTTGAACACCGTTATCGATACCGGTTTTTTTTCCCATTTCTACAATATCAATTTCGCCACATTTTGGCCATACAGAAACATCTTGATCGGCACCTAGCATCCAAAACGCTGGCCATAATCCGTTGGCTGTTTTTGGCATTTTAATACGTGCTTCCACCTTTCCATATTTGATAGACATTTTTCCTTTTGTAGACAAACGGCCTGATGTACAATCATTTCCCTTAAACTTTTCCTTTTTGGCTGTAATAACCAAACAATTCTCTTTTGAAACGGGCTCCTTTGCTATGGTAATATTCTCACGGCAATAAAACTGTAGTTCCCTATTTCCGGCACCATCGCCATTGACAATGGCAGTCCATGTTTTTTTATCTAAAACCGGTTTGTCAAAATCGTCTTTCCACACAAGTTTATAATCTTGTGCAAAAGTAAATATGGATAAAAAACAAAAAAACGATAATGTCATTTTTTTTATTGTGTGCATTTTGCTCCAGAGTTATATTAGTAGAAAATGTATTTTTTTTGATTCGTCCTTCATCATATTAAGTATTGGTATAGCCATTTGAGTAGTACCGGTTTATTTTTTTAGAGAAGAAATAAGTCCGCGGAAATCGGAATCCCCGCGGACTTGAAAGGATTTATAATTTAATTACTTTTTGAGTTGCAATTCTTCCGTCAGACAATTTTAATGTCACGAAATAATTACCTGCAGAAAGCTGGCCCAAATCAAGTATTGTTTCAGTATTGTTTACTACAACATTTTTCACAGCTTGGCCTACTAAATTACGAATAATAACTTGACTGATAATCTGGTCTGATTTAATACGCAATTTGTCTTGTACCGGATTAGGATAGAAGAATGATTCAGAAGCCATTGGATTATCGATTCCAGTTCCTGCGCAGACATTTCCAACCGTATAAGGGAACGTTTTAGTAACCGACATACCCCCTGCAAAAGCAAATTTACAGGCAAGCTGAAGAGTTGTTCCAACAGTTTTTCCAGTCAACTTGATGGTGAATTTCTTGCCACCTGCATTGGTCATTGAAGTTTCAGCAAACCCTGAAGTATAGTTCCACAAATATGCAACTACTCCTGATTGATTATCTAACAATTCAAAACTGGCCGTAACATCTGTTCCTGTAGTGGAAAAGTCGTATTTATATCCTACAGAGAATGTTCCCTGAGCTGCTGCAGATGCTGTTCCTGCACATTCTGTATTGGTATTGGCAGAAGTGGTAGCAGAAAGGAGAATCGGATTATTAGAAGCTTTATTTCCTGCCAAATCGCTGGCTGTAATACTGAAATTGTAAAGTGTTGCTGGAGTTAGCGCTGTAATCATCATAGATTTCTGAGTGCCTGCTGGAGTAGATGTACTAACTGTGCTAGTACCATAAGTTACGTTGTATACAACTGTACCCGAATTATCGTTAGCATTAAGCAATAGTTCAACCGAGTTTGCTGTAACTGCTCCAAGTGTAGCCGTAAAACCTGTTGGCGCTTGTGTATCATTAGTTGTACCGCCACAATTGGAACCTACCACATAAGTAATATATTTGGTTACTGACATTCCGCCTGAGTAAGCAAATTTACAACCATAACTGATGGTTGCACCTGGAGTTTGTCCACTTATAGTTGTTGAAAAAATCTTTCCACTAACATTGGTCATGGCCGATTCGCTAAATGGAGTTTCTTTCCACAAATAGGCAATAACACCAGCTTTATCATCAAGCATCTCGTAAGTTATAGTAACATCTGTTCCTACTGTTTCGTACGTACATTTGTAACCAACCGAGAATGAACCTTGAGTGGCAGTCGTTGAAGTTGTAGTACAAGACATTAACGGCGCAATGGTTACACTTGCAGTTTGCGAAGTACTTACTGCTCCACCGTTATCGGTAGCTTTTGCAGTTACTAAATAGTTTCCTACTGTTGGATTCCATGTTGTTGTATAAGGAGCAGCAGTGCTGGTCGAAAGCAAAGTTGTTCCTTGATAAAACTCAACTTTAGAAATTGTACCATCAAAATCACTGGCATTTGCCGAAATTGTTACTGGCTTTCCTTCCGTATAGGTTGAATTATTGGCCGGTGAAGTTAGCGAAATGGTTGGTGCCACATTTGCAGTGTTGGTAACCATCACCAATACTTCGTCGGTAGATACACGTGAGTCAGTGTTTTTAACAGTTAATCGGAAATTATACATTCCTTCGGCAAGTCCTGTTACAGATGGACTTACTACTATTGAATCGGAAATAACGGCAACTGTTGGTCCATAAACTTGTTTCCAGCGATATGTCAGGGCTTTTGAAGCCGTCTCGGTACTTGTCGAACCATCCAAGGTAGTTGAAGTTGCCGGTAAAACCACTTTCAAATCTGGTCCCGCATTGGCAGTTGGATAGCTGAAAGTCAAATCACCTGTGCGTGCAAAAGTCATTTTTCCCAAATTAAATTCACCTGAAGAAAATGACACTCTCAATACATGCTGACCAGCTGTCAATGGAACATCGGCAACAGTATTTGTTGCCCAAACAGTCCAAACAGTAGAAGATGTAGAAGGAACTGGTATATTAGAAGAAACAACCTGACCATCTAATTCCAAATGGAATGGACCACCACCGGCCGAATTACCTGAAGCATAACGGAATGCAAAGGAATATAAACCAGTTTGAGCTACATTCACAGTATATTCCAACCATTCGCCCGCTGCTATATTTCCAACTATTGCGCCTTCAGCGGCATCGGTCGAAGCATCAACCGATTCATCCATTCTGAAATTACCTAAATTGGCAGTTGTGACATCAAGATAAGTAATGTTTTGGCCTTTTCCGCCATCAAAAATATCGTATTTACCAGCTTCAAATGTTCCAGGAATAGCCGCAGCAGAGCCACCATATGGTAACTGACTGCCTACTAAAACCTGAGCCGTGTTGGTAACAGTATATTTATCACCTTCATATATTTTGGCATAAAAATTATGTATCCCCAATTGTAAATTACTAGTTGTAAGGGCGTAAGGCGCAGCAGTAAGCGTTCCCAATGAAGTGATACCATCCATAAATTCAACTTTGGATGGTGTTCCGCTGTTAATGGCTACATTTAACTTCGCACTTCCACCTACAAAAGCTTGTGCGAAAGATGAAGAGATAGTTCCAGTAATACTTCCATCCCTGCTGGTAGCCAATTTTCCGGCTGGAACTACCAATTGATAGCCTGTAGAAAACGTAACGGTGATGGGTGCATTGCTGTAATTTTGAGCTACATAATTAATCTGACTGCCCATTCTGAAAGCTGCAGCAATAGGACAATTAGCTGTAATTGTTCCGTCCATGCGTCCCAAAGCATTCATGGCGTGTAACCAGTGATAGGTTTGCGCATCCGAAATACCGAATTTTATGTCGCGATTTGGATAAGAATTATACATTTCAATCGCCTTGGCAGGGTCAATAAATGCCAAATACTCCCAAAAAATGTCGTGCCAAAGGTTTGGGTTTACCTGATTGCTTGAAATGCCAGTATTGGTCACAATCTCATCCCAAAGCCGTTTTACATAAACAGTATCTTGTCCTAAATAAAGCGAACCGCCCTGAATAGGATACATTTCGATACCATAAGATGCAGCAATATCAGCTGTCCAGAATGTACCGTTGTCATTGCTGTTACCCCAAACGCGTGAATACAAACTGTATTTTTGTGATGTAGGGAAATTGCGATGATGAATGTCCATGTAATATTCCTCTATACCAGTCTGCTCGGTGGTATACAGATAAATTCCCAAATCGCGAATGGCCTTGTTGCCAGAAACCTGGCCCCACTCTATCAATGCTGAATTAAAATTCATACTTTCAGAACTCGATTCCTGATTGTTTCCCTGAGGATTATTGGCAAAACCATCCACCCAGCTGTGACCCTCATAAGGACTGAAATTTCTCAAATATGGGAACATTGTATCATTGCGATCGTAAGCCGCAGCATCACGCACAATCAGGTCCACCATTCCGCCCCATTGCGCTGCCCAACCCGGACTACACTGCTCTACAAAAGCTGCTGCCGATATAAAATATCCCCAATGGAATTGTTTGTCGTTTAGACCATTATCTTGACCATAACCTGCTGGATAACCGATGGCAGAACTCCATGTAGAATTGTAATAGAACAAGAAAGCCACTTCGCCATTCTCAGCTTTAAACCAGTTTTCGAGACGAGTTTTTATGGTTGCCAACATTTTGTCGCGCGACACAATATTACCCATTTCGTTGGCAATACGTGCTGTCTGCATCAATTGGTTGAATACCTGACCTTCATTATACGAATCAGTCCAAGTAGCCATAGTACTATTTTCCAAGCCGGCAATTTTCTCAGTTAAAGCGGTTGGCGTAAATCCTTTGCTGTAATTATCTACGTAAGGTAAAGTTGGAAGTACACCGTGAAAAGTATTTTCAACACTGAAATTGTTTCCAGCCATGGTCTTCATTTCACCACGAACTGTAGCATAACTGTATTTATCTGGAACCGGAGAACTAGCTGCCAAATGCCCCCATTGATGAGGAAGTAAACCGAGCAATACTTTGGTTTCAGTTCCCTCTTTCACTTCGGTTTGTACATTGAAATCGGTATGTAAAACGGAAGTTGTTTCGTTGTAAGTATAAGTGGCTGATGTTTTTACAGGAAAAACGTAAGCGTATTTTTTATATTCTCCAGCTACAGCAGCAACATTGGTAGCAGTCAATGGAATAAATGCCATTGACCAATAGTTTTTACCGTTCAGTGTAGAAGTATAAACAGATCCAGCTTGTGTCCATGTACTTCCAACCGGAGCGTAAACAGCAAAGTCAGCACCGTTTTTTACGTTTGTACATACAAGCATTTCATTATCAATAACTACCGTACCCGAGTTGATAGTAACCTGAGCCACATCCGCAGTTTTCTTGGTAAAATAAAGAAATGGCATACCTACGCCTGCAGTAGCTTGAAATTGATGTGTTCCATCATTCCAATCCATAGTTACTGTCCAGTCGGAATAATCAGCAACGTATGTTTTGGGAGCACTAAGTCCGGTAACACCCACTAAAAATGGAGTTAAATCATCTATTACACCCCAAGGAATATAGCTCACTACCAGGCCGGTAGTAGTTGTTTTCATGGTGTATGGATAATTGAAAAGATTGGAAGCAGTTCCGTTCTTCACCAACGCTGACCACCAGTCGCTAGTTGGGACTGGTTTTCCTACTGCATTTCCACTCAAATAAGGTGTGCCCGAAGGGAATTGGTTTCTTCCTGCCGCATCCAATCCAGGAGGTGTGGTTCTGTAACTTCCGCTACCAACGGAAACGAACTGAGCATTCATGTTCATTGCTAAGAATAAACTTAGGCTTAGAAGCATTAAATAGCGAAATAATCGTTGTTTTTTCATTGTTGAATTGTTGTTTTAGTTTGATATAGAAATTTGATTGATAATATCATAAGTTATTTATATTTAACTCTTTAGCTATTCATATTTTTCGTTCAGTTTAAAAGTGATACTAATGTTGTGTTAGACATAAATAATTCTTCAATCATAACTGTTGAAGATGTTCCAAAAACAAATGATGGCAAAATAAAAATATATAATAATGAAGCTATAAAAAGAAATAGAAATCTGGTAATAAATCGCTTTTGTTGAATAAATTCAACTTCGTATTTTATAGAATAAAAAACATAACAAAGCCAAATGATTATCGATGCCAAAACATATCTCTGTGCAAAAGCCTGAATAATTAATCCAATAGGAATAAAAATAACAGAGTAATAAGAGAGCTTATATAAAAATTGGTACTTAACATCAGATTCTAATGCCACCGAATTTGATTTTTTAAGTCTTTTGTGGTTGAAATAAATAAATAGCAGCCACAAAACCCATATGATAATATTGTAAATGCCTCCTAACAAAGAAGATACATCGTTTTTAAGATAATTATCTAAATTATTCGAGAAAATAAAATTAATATGAGATAAATAGTACAAAAACAATCCCGCAAACAAACTAAATATTATCATTTTTTTGGGAAATTTTTCACTGTTTATCACATAAAAGAAATATATAAAAGGATACATTGATAGAATTCCAGAATGTGATAAATATGAAAATACGGCAAATATGGCAAATACAAAATAGTTTTTTTTAATAATAAAATTATATACTGCAATTAAGAAAAATGCAAATGCAACATAGTATCTAATTTGATTTGAAAGCGGTATAATTTGGAACATTAAGTAGATAGAAATAATACCAAATACCCCCGAATAATTGAATCGACTTGCAAAATATATAAATCCTAAACCCATTAAAACAATGTGTAATTGGTAGAGATTTGAATAATCTAATCCATTCAAATAAAATACATTAGACAAGTATTTAAACAAAAAATCATTCACGTCGGATGTACCATAAAACACAGATTCATAATTGTCCCAGTCGGAATTATATGTAACGTTAAACAAAAACAGATAAATCACTAGTGCTCCCAATAAAGTACTTATTAGATTGACTAATGAATTGTTTCTTGAGCCCAAGAAAAAGTATGTCATTAGTAAAATAAAAAATAATGCATAAAATACTAGATTCATATTTTAAAATATTTTTCCTCAACGAAAGAGTTTTAAGTTCTAAGTGAACTTTACGTCCAATGATTAATAATTTTGTTCGACATTGCAAACAATTTTCTATGAATGAATTGAATGTTATTACATTTGTAGAAGTTGGATTCGGTTCATATTTGTTTTTGGACATTCAGTTAACATCCATTTTATACCGCAGTCCAAAACGACTAATATAAATTGGAAGTATAAAAATCATTTATATCTTACTTTAAAGAAATAAAGTGATTTATATACCAGATACTTAAATACATTTCCATAATCTAATTCTTTCAAAAGTTCAAACTGCTTTCTGTTACCATTTATAACTTGGGTTAGCGATTTAACTCTCGAAGTCAAATAACTTGTTGTTGTCTTAATCTCCTCTTTATTAGCACCAAACAGATTTTTCGAATGCTGTCTGTAAAGAATTGTTGCTTTTTCAACATAACCAATTTCCCCATATTTACAAATTTTCAAAGCAATCCACGCATCGTGCATTTTTGCATTATCTGAAAAGGGTAAACATATTTCTTTGGCATTTTTATTTATCATAATTGTACATGCATTTATGCAATTACAAACTCCAAGATAATTGAAATCAGACGCCAGTTTAACATCCAGTCGAGAATACTTCCAAAACGAATCATTAACCAAATCTAAATCTTCATCTACAACTTTTAAATCTGTAAAAACTAGTAATGGTTTTTCAGGAAATTTAATTTCCATATCACTCATCTTCAAAAGAGTATCCTCTATTTTATTGTCCATCCACACATCATCATGATCACTGAGCATAATATAATCAGCATCCGATTTTTCAAGTAACCATTCAAATGATTTTATAGTTCCAATATTCTCTCCACTATAAATAATGATTTTTTCTGGATAAGTCTCAGCCAATTTATTTGAGACTTTTAGCGTGTCATCAGTAGACCCATCATCTCTTATTATCAATCTCCAGTTAGAATACGTTTGATTAAAATACGATTGTACCTGTTGCATGAGATATTTCTCACTGTTGTATGTCGAGAGCAATATATCTATCATAGTTATCATATTTATAAATTAACACTGTTCAAAACAGTAGAATGTGAATCCATTATTGAGTTATTACGAATGAATTTCAACAACAAATTCATTTAATTATATCTCTATTTACCAAGCGTTTAAATCTCCAGGCCATACCCACAAAAACGACTAACTCAGTCAAAAATATCGCTATTGCAACACCAATCGAATGATATTGTGGGATTAATAATACGATTGATATTATAGCTACACCACCCGCTGCAAAATACACTCTTTGATATATTTTTTTATCGCGCTCATCACCCATAGCTAATAAACCGAGTTGTCCACAAACTCCACCTACACCAATAAAAAATGGTATTAATGCCATTATTTTGAACAATTCAGTAGTTCCTTGATAATCTTTGCCTAAAAAGCTTACTAAGTATTTTGAGAAGAAAAACATAGTAATGGAAACAAGAATCATAACTAAACCAACAAAAACAGCCAATCTTACAACTATTGCTTTTGCTTCCTTTTTGCTTTCTATCGACATGGCACTAATTTTAGGATAAAAAGATTGTGAAATAGGAACGAAAACTAAATATGCAATAGCACGCATAATTCTATCAGCTGCCGAATACTTTCCAACTTCTGAAGGTGAAGAAAAATAGCCTAAAATAATTACAAACATCGCTGTATAAAGACTTGTAGCTATACTTGCAAGAAAAATCGGATAACTTAATTTCAGCTCTAAAAGTATTTTTTCTTTGGTCGTTTTTATCCAATTTGTAATATACTTGTTTCTTATAATTAAATAAAATGCCATCGCACTACTAAACAAATAAACCATTGATTGTATAAATGCTGCAATAAGATAATCATCCGGTTTATTAACAAATATAAAAGTCAAAGGCAATATCAATAGTTTTGAGATAATATTAATAATCGAAATTACTTTAATTTTTCCTATTCCTTGAAATAGCCAAACAAACGAAAAAGTGTCTGCAACTACCATTGAAAATAATACAAGTAAGGTTTTAGAATATATTGAAAAACGAGGTATTGCAAATGCAAATATCAGTAAAATTAAAAAACAGATACCTAGCAATCCCAATTTTGCAAGTAAAGTTGCTGAAAACACTTTGTTCAACTCTGTTTGATTATTTTTACATAGAGCCACTCGTTTTGTAGCACTTAAATGAAACCCGAAATTAACAATAAGCATTAAATATTGAGTAATTGCCAATGAAAACCCTATATAACCAAATTTCTCAGCACCCAGGGTTATCATTAAATATGGAAACACAATAAGTGGTGCTAAATAAGTAAAGCCTTGTAAAGCTATTAAATAAAATGTATCCCAAATTTCTTTTTTATGTATCATTGCTTTCAGCTTTAAATCACTTTTTTTAAACTCATTGCGGTATTATTTCTTCAAATTTTTACGTAAATGAGGTTTATAAATTTGATAAGCAGGAGTTACCTGTTACCATGGTTTTAAAGCTAAGTTAACTACTAAAAAAACATTGTATTGTACTAATTACTCTATCCAAGTCTTCATTAGTCAAAATGGAACTTGAGGGAATACAAAGTCCATTTGAAAAGATTTTTTTGGAAACTCCATTCCCATAATACGGACAATTGGCAAATACAGGCTGTAAATGCATAGGTTTCCATAAGAGTCTCGATTCAATATCCTCAGCTTTCAAGACGTTAAATAAATCTTCATTTGTTTTTCCACCTGTTTGACTCGGATCAATTAAAATAGCTGTTAACCAATAGTTTGAGCGATACATTTCATCGGGTTCGGTATGAAAAGAAAGACCTTTTATGCCACTTAATTTACTTCGATAATACTGATTATTAGCCCTCCGACCATCGATGTGGTCTTGCAAAATCATCATTTGACCGCGACCTATACCTGCACAAATATTACTCAACCGGTAATTGTATCCTATTTCTATGTGTTGATAATAAGGCGCAATTTCTCTTGCCTGAGTGGCATAAAACAAGGTTTTCTCTGCCTGTTGCTTCGTATTACAAATTAATGCACCACCACCCGAGGTGGTTATGATTTTATTTCCATTGAATGAAAAACATGCAAAATCACCAAAAATACCGCATTTTTTTCCGTTATACTCAGAGCCCAAAGCTTCAGCAGCATCCTCAAAGACAGGTATTTGGTAACGTGAGGCAATCTCCAATATCTCGAGCATTTTAGCGGGCATCCCATATAAATGTACGGTAATAATTGCTTTTGGTTTCTTACCTGTGTGCTTAATTCTATCTACTATAACCTGTTCAAGCAAGTTTGGATCAATATTCCACGTATCTGCCTCACTATCAACAAAAATAGGGGTTGCACCCAAATATACAATTGGATTTGCTGTAGCTGTAAATGTAAATGATTGACAAATAACTTCATCGCCAATACCTACACCCATTTGTATTAATGCCAAATGAATTGCAGCAGTACCAGAGTTCAAGGCAACAACTTTCTTGTCTTCATTAATATAATGTTCTAAATCCTTTTCGAAGGCATCTACATTAGGTCCTAAAGGCACAACCCAATTAGTATCGAAGGCTTCTTTTATATAGAATTGTTCCATTCCGCCCATTTGTGCCAATGAAAGCCATATTTTATTTCTCATAACTTCATTATTGAAAAATTCTTAAGTAAAATAATGATAAAAAAAACGATTTGAGTAATTACAAATTCATAACCAATGAATAAATTTCATCAATCACCTCGTAATTTAAAACCACTTCTCTGTCCTTTTCGCAAAAAAAGTACAAATCTTTAAGTCCAAGTTCATGAATTAGACAGAGTCCGATATTTAACAAACACTCATCGCCAGTAGGCAAAAAAAGATTGTTGTTAATGCATGCAATGTCAACTATTTTATTTTGAAATAACACCCTTATGTATACAAAACCAAATTGATCTTTGTCAGATACATACTGATGGTAATTTACTATTTTAAATGACTGTTCATTTACTTTTTGATTGGTCAGTAGGCGACAAACTTTTCTTTCTTCGGTATATTTATATGGATAGTTTGCCATCCAGTTTCTGGCTCTAATGTTACTTTTATAAACATGTAATTGCAGAATTTTGAAGCCGCCATCTCTTTTTGAATCAATGATATGCTGCATAAAAACCCGACCAATATTTTTCCCTTTTTGCATTGGATCCAATGCCAACCAATTGAGATTTGCTATCGGAAATTCCTCTCTCAACTCGGCAAAACCCAGAATTACATCATCATATTTAGCCACCAAAAAATTATATATACTGAACGGATTATAAACCTCTTGTCCAAGCATTTCCTTTACACCACTAGCACCATATTTAGAAAACGTGAGGTATTTAGGCTCAAAGGTGGCTGAATTTATATCCAAACAAACATCCATATCGGCTTTTGTTTGAACTCTTCGTATACTTATATTTTCGTTCATTCTATTATCTTTTATTTAAACAGTTCCTCTCGTCATGTAAGGAAATATGTATTCTGAAATGTGCCTTAATAATGATTATTCTTACTTTGCAACATTTTTTTTCTTTGTAATGTACCTCAGAAAATTTTTATCTGCGCAATACTAATTAAGCATTTTCCTTATTAGATTAAAGTATCTTTTTTCTCCAAAGAATTTAAACATCAAAAACTTAAAATACTGATTGCCTATAATTTTTAAAGTGCTTATAAAATTTACACTTCTATGATTATTTTTCAGAATGTCAAAACCTTCTTTGTTAATTTGATTGATTAATTTCAGAGATCTTGGTACAGTGGAAATACCTCCTAATTCAAAATCGATAACTAATGTATCAACAAATACAGCATCCAACTGATTTAATGCTCTTAATTTAAAATCTATGTCAGCAGCAATCTTATATTTTAAATTGTAATAATTCGTTTTATAAAAAGATTTTGGAAATAGTATTGCTTGGTGGTTAGGGCTAATACTCTGTAACCAAACTTTATAATTACTTTCTGAGATTTTAAAACTTGGCAAATAATATATAGTCGAATTATTGTAAACATTTTTAGCTCTCCCAAAATACAATTTGTTTTTATCCTCAATTTTCGATGTCAATATTTCTAAAGAGTCTGTTTTGCTGAACACATCACCTGAGTTCAAAAACATAGCAAAATCAGATGTTGCGCAATCTATGCCTTTATTCATGGCATCATACAAACCTTGATCTTTTTCGACAACTGCTTTTGATATTAAAGAATTGAAGCTAGTAATTACGTTCAAACTATTATCGGTTGAATTGCCATCGATTATAATCAATTCGATATTTTTATAGGTCTGGTTATCAATAGACTCAAGCGTTTTTTTAAGCCCGTGTTCATTGTTCATATTTATCGTAATAATACTAATACTTTCAACCATCTTACTATTGTTAATTTATATATTTCCTGTAAACTGGGAAATAATCTTTACTCTCGAATTCTTCCGAAAAATGATTATTTGCATTGTATTTATTTTTGGCATCATGTGAAATGTCAGAATATGACTGTTCTGAAATTATCCATCTACCTGTATTATACTCAACTACATCGTTTGGAAAAAAAGCTTTCTTATATTTAAATATCCCATCCTCACTCCCGTAACCACCACCTAGAACAAAATACTTAATTCCATGATTTCGTGCCCAATTTATCAATCCGAATTTCAGGAGGTCATTGGGTCGTTTATCAAACGAATCGCTTAAAGTGCCACCTAAAAATGAATAAATTGTTTCATCCGCGACCAAAACCATTTCAACCGAAACTACCCTATTGTTGTCGTAAATAAGTGAGAACAAACAAAGATTGCCACTTCCAGCCGTAAAATTTTTAAAAGCTTCCAAAGAATAATAGAAATTATTTTGAGCATTATTTCTAACCATTGTGTCCAAATATACTAAGTGGAAATCTGACAAATCGCTATCTGTCATTTCATTACCAAAGCATATTTTTATTATTAGGCCTTCTCTTAAGGCTTTGTTGACGTTTTTACGTACTTTATGATCAAAACTAACCCATTGCGTTTCTTCAGGTAAAATCTGGCCCTTAATATTCTTCATTGTAGGTTGGATTTCACCTTTGAATCCAATTAAATTAGCATCTAAGGACAGTCTAAGGAAGCAAGTAACTGCATTAATGGTCTTGAAATACTTTTCAACTTCGTTCCATGCATTGATTATAAAAACATCATCAACATCCTTCGAAATTATTGGCCCCGAATAACCGTAAGGCGATATAAAATCAACAAATCCGTTGTATCCGTGGATGGGTTTTAAATATCCAGGCAAAAGAAATAATTGATCAGACTCATGGAAACAAATGCAAATTAAATTATTTAAGCCACTCGAAAAATTTATAAAGAAATCTAATGAATCATACGGTCGTTTATTGCTTATGCTCCAAAGTAATTTATTATAGCTTTGCTGATGCAACGTATTACTTAAATCTAAAATTTCAATCATGTTTAATTAGCTAGTTATCTGTCTTTCAATATCTAAATCCTTCAACTCTTGATTTGTATCAACAACAATATCTTTGGCTGTGACCACATTTCGAATTGTTTTGAAAACAATTTTGACGTCCGTTTTTAATGATATGCTTTCAACATATTGCACATCTAATGCTAATCTTGTGTCCCAATCAATTATATTTCTACCATTTATCTGCGCCAATCCTGTAATGCCGGGTCTAAGAGAGTGCCTTTTTCTTTCCGTGGAATTATAATAAGGCAAATACCTGTTTAACAATGGTCTTGGACCAATAAACGACATGTCACCTTGAACAATGTTCCAAAGTTGGGGCAATTCGTCTATAGATGTTGACCGCATAAATTTTCCAATGTTTGTCAACCTTTCTGCGTTTGGCAATAGATTTCCTTCTTTATCGCATTCTTCGGTCATCGATTTAAATTTCAGCACTTTGAACAAAACCTCATTTTTTCCGGGCCGATTCTGATAAAAAAAAACTCCCGCACCTTTGTTTACAAAAACCAACAATAACGAAACCATTAATATTATGGGACTTAACAACACTAAACCACAAAATGAAAATATGAAATCAAAAAAACGTTTCAAAAATGATGTATACATAGCTAGGTGTATCTGTCTTTTAAAAATGACACGACTTTTTATAAATTAAATTCCGATAGAACATGAGAAGATAATTGATTGTATATCATGGCTGTATTCAACTTTTCGTTAATCAAATTCGTTGAATTCTCTTTCCAAAGTTTATATTTTTCCCAATTGGAACAAACATCAAATAAAATTTCGGATAAATTATTTTCTCTAAAGTTTATACCAATTTGATAATCATCCACCATTTCTGCCGTCTCACCTTGCAAATTATTCAATACAAATAATTTCAAACCTACATAATCGTTAAACTTGTAGCTATACACTACTTCAGTCGTTTTTTTGAACGAATTTATTGCAATATCACAGCAAGAAAGGTATTTCAAGTAGTCATTGTAAGGCATACGTCCCGTTATCACTGCATTAAGCTTATTCTCAAGTATATAACTATTAATCATATCGGCATATTCGCCTTCAGCCACAAATAAAAATTTATACTTAATTCCTTTTGAATCAATATATTTAATTGCCTTAAGAATGGAATCAAAATCATAGCTATTCCCCAAACTTCCCCCATAACAAATCCAAATTTGACCGTCATCCGAACGATTAATTGCGTTACTGGATGCTACCAAGTTATTCATTTCTTCCACATCTACTCCAAGATATGTGTACGACCATTTCTTTGTATTGCTCTTTGATAAAGCTACTTGCGCGTATTTTTTTGACTCTGCCGAAATATAATCAGCCATTGAATACGCTTTATTTGTAATATACGACCAAGGATAAATGAATGGTTTTATAAATTCAAACTTTCGTGATATTGGGAATAATGAATCAGGCCACAAATCAATCACGTCAATTACAAACTTAATATTATTCCTTTTGCAAAACCTGCCACAGCAATAGGCTGTGAGAGAAGCAGGCATGGCACAATAAATGAGTTGCGGCAGCGTGCTCAATGAATTCAAATAACTTAACAGCTTGATTGCAAATACTACATGACTATATAATCTACGGATTGATAGGTTTTTACTATAAGCTGGAACATGTAAGTAATGAATATAACTGGTTGTATCTTTGGGTTTGTATTGTTTGGTTGCATGATTAAAATCGGCAGTAATTATATATCTATCCAATCCTTCAAACGCTTTATATATATTGCCAATCCGATAATTGTGGTCAGTATTTACATCTCCAAATAAGGAAACCAATAGAATACGATTTTTCATAGAAATTCAATTATAAAATTGCAATAGTATTACATTCAGCAGTCATGAAATTATTTGATTTTCACACCGATTTCTCAGGATTAAAATCTGTTATAATTTCACGATTTTTTCTGTGCAAATTCTACCGTCAACCAGTTTAATGGTTGCAAAGTAATTACCAGCAGCTAGTTCACTCAAATCAATGTTTGCTTCCAAACTATTTACATTGTTGATTTTTATATTTTGGCCTAACAAATCATGAATAATTACTTGATTGATTTGATGCTCAGATTTGATTTTTATACGGTCATTAAACGGATTTGGATATAGCTGAATACTTGAATCAATTGGATTAATGACTGCGTTTGTTTTGTTACTATTAAAGGACAAATTATCCCAATAACTGATCCGCTGAACCGACCGATCGGTTGAAAAATCAGGAATAAGAGTAAGTCTGGTGATGGTCTGGCCAATGTGACTCGTTAAGTCAAAATTGAGCTCTTCCCATTGATTAATCTTAGTATTAGGTACAAGAATTTCGAAATTAGTTGCTCCGTTTTCAAATTTCAAGTCGAAATTGCTGATAAAAGTTTTATAAACCATCACTTTCACTTTGCAATTATCTGCTGTAAAGGTGATTGAACCAATATTGTCGGAATAAAGTCCAGCCCATGACATTGCTCCTGTATTGACAGTATATTTGGCACAATTGGCTGACAAATTTATTCCAGTAGAATTCGGATTTGCAGCAACCGAATAAAGTGAACTTGCATTATCACCATTCCCAAACAAAGTCCATGTCCAATCCTTACCTACAGTTTCATAATCTATTGTAGACACACCATTATACGAAATTCCGGTTGTAGCTGAGATAGTAATTGGGTTATTCACAGCTGCATTGCCATTTAAATCTTTGGCAACAACTGAGAAATTATAATTTGTTGAAGAGTTGAGACCGTTTACAATATAGGAAGTTTGAACACCTGAAGTTCCTTTCACGGAAAATGAGGAAGTACCGTAAGTTACGTAATAAATCACATTGCCCGAATTATCGGTAGCATTCATCAATAACTCAACACTATTGGGTGTAACAGCACCTTTAGTGGCGGTAAATGCTGTTGGCAATTCGGTATCGACAATAGTACTTGGGCCATTAAAAATTTCACCTTTCCCGCCTTGTTGGTATATACGAACATAATCTACCCACATTTTAGCTGGTGTACCATCTGTAGGCAATGCAGTAATTTTAGATAAATTTGAATTACCTGTAATTCCAGTAAAAGTACCACCTACAGCCAAATTCAACAAGATATTGAATGGTTTATGAAAGTAATAAGATTTATCGCCAATTTGATTGGTTCCTGCAATAGTGAGCTGATAATAAGGCAGAACGGTCGGATATTTATCTAAATCAAGGTACATTTTCACTGCTAGTGAATCCCAAATCAAGGTATATAAATGAAAATCGTCCTGAACACCGTAAGATGCAGTTGCATCATAGGAATTGTAAGTCCACACTTCGCCCCAGTGACAAGCGCCATCCATAAACTTATCTTGCTTGGCCTGTGATATTCCAGCAGCAGCACCCATTTCCAAAATATCAATTTCGCCACAACGTGGCCAACCAACAGTTGAAAAATCATCGCCCAACATCCAAAATGCAGGCCACAGACCATTGGCAGTATGAGGTAACTTAATACGCGCTTCAATTTTTCCGTATTTACAAGAAACATTGGTACGTGTGCTTAATCGACCGGAGGTAGCTACTTTTCCTCCAAAATTTTCTTTTTTGGCACTAATTACTAGACAGTTTACACCACTTACATCTTGCTCTATAGTTAAATTCTCACGACGATAATACTGTAATTCATTGTTTCCACCACCATCACCGTTCACTTCCACATTCCAATGCTGTGTTTGGTTCAGAACCGGATTATCGAAATTATCTTCCCACATTAATTTATAGTCCTGCGCCGATGCGAAAATGGAGATAAAAACTAAGTATGCAGCTATAAATATTTTTTTCATTACGACGTGAATTATAAAAATGAATGGTTGGAATTGTAGATTCTCCCGAAAAAGGAGTATTTTAAACAAGTGAAGGAAAGTCCGCAGAAAGATTCATTTCTGCGGACTTGAATTCAAATTATAGTTTCACTACTTTATACGTAGAAACCAAACCAGTAGCCAATTTTACAGAAACAAAATAATTTCCAGAAGATAACTTGCTTAAGTCAATTGATTTTTCGAGTCCAGAAACGGCAAAAGTATTGAGATTTTGACCTAGTAAATTACGAACAATAACTTGACTCATTTCTGTTTCAGATTTGATGTTCAAATTATTAGAAACAGAAGTTGGATAAATTGAAATTGATTTGTCGGCATACAGACTGTTAACCGCAGTTGTTCCATCGTTGAAATAGAGATTATCGATGTAGAACGTACCAAAACTATTTGTAGTTACAAATCCAACTTGTTTGACATCTGTCTTTGCAGACATAATAAAACTACTTAAAGGAACATTTACACTATTCCATTGGTTTGGAATAAGAGTTCCCAACGAAACCCATCCTGCTGATTCTCCATGAGCAACCGTAACAAGTTTAAGTCCTATATCAATTGTTGATACAGGGAAAACATCTACATGTATTTGAGTCATGTTTGTAACATCCAAAGGAGTACCCGCGAAAGTTGGACTTCCACAATTACCACTTGCAGTTGTTGTCATTATTTTTCCAGTGTTCCCAGCTGAATATGTACAATCAGAAAAATCCATATTCCACCAATTGTCAAAAGCAGAAACAGTTACTGCAGGAGTATATGAATCGCTATATATAGATTTAACTTTTGCCGCAGGAGCAATTGGAGTTGGTGCTGCTGTTGGTATTAACTGAGTCTGTGTTACAACAACAGTTTTGGTTACACCGCTACCTGTAACAGCAACATTTGCCGTTCTGGTTAAATATGTAGCGTTTACCTGAGCTGTCAATGTAATCGTTTTATTACCTGTACCACTTGTGCTACTTGGTGTTAACCAGGTTTGGTCGCTGGCAACAGTCCAACTATTGGCTGTAGTGATATCAAAGGTCTGAGTACTATTTGCAGGTTGAGCTACAGTTAATAAATTAGTCGAAACAGTAAGTGATGGAACTACATCGGTCCAAAAATAGATATTATCCAAATAAATCGTTGTGTATTTTGAAGTACTACCAGCAGCACCTAACACAAACCACTCATTAGATTGAAATTTGAACTGTATGGCAGTAGATAATACTGCACCTGTAAATTCGCTAAGAGGAATATCAAGCGATGTCCAAGTTCCATTTGTTGCAATTGTTTTTGTAATCGTTTTTTCAGCACCCCAAATTAAGGTGATTGGGAAAGTACCTGCATTTACATCGTTTGACCACACATCAATATGTAAATACTTCATACTGGAAACATCTTGAGTGCTTCCAAATTGAATTCCCTGATAATTCATATTAGCGTATTTAATCACATTATCTGTAGCTCCAACAGTAATAGGATTGTAAGTTGTTACTTGCCCCCAATTTGGAAAGAAATTTGTGTTTGCAACACTTGTATAAGCATTACTGAAAATTGAAATAACACTTGTAGCTGCAACTGTAGGAGTTGGAGCCGAAGTTGCTGGTTGAGCCGATACGGCTACAGTTGCAAAAGCAAACATTGTTGCCAGTACAAAATAAAAACGTGTAACTTTTTTCATGACTTTTATTTTTAAATGATTAATAAAATTAAACAGCTTGTCCATATCCATTTAGCTATAGACAAACTTGGAATATTTATAATTTAACTAGTTTTTGAGTTGAAAGTTGACCATTGGCCAATTTTACGGTAACTAAGTAATTGCCAGATGAAACATCACTCAAATCAATATACTTTTCATGACTATTAACAGTCTCAACTCTAACAGACTGTCCTAATAAATTACGTAAAATCACCTGACTTATCTCTGATTTTGATGAAATAGTAATTTGATTGTTGGTTGGATTTGGATAACAAGAAATTGCATCAACATCAGCAGACACAGACTTTACTGCTGTTGTTCCATCACTGAAAGAAACATTGTCGAAATAATTGGTGCTTCCTGCAGAACGAGCTGATGGAAAATCGGGAATAATAACTAATCTTGAAACCGTAGAACCAATTTTGTTAGAGAAATCAAAGCTTAATTCTTCCCATTGATTAATTTTTGTATTTGGAACAAGTTTTTCGAAGTTTAAGCCTGATGCACCTTCAAATTTCACATCAAAATTACTAATTACGGATTTATAAACCATTACCTTAACAATACAATTTGAGGCACTAAACGTGAAATCAACTAAATTATCAGACCACATACCTCCCCAAGGAGCTGCTGTAGCATCGTCAATTAACTTGGCACAACTTGCCGATGTATTAATGCCAGTTGCACTTGGATTTGCAATAGGAGCAGTTATATTCCCAGGAACATCTGAACCTCCTGGACCGTTGCTAAATACAGTCCAAGACCAATCTTGTCCTACAGTCTCAAAATTAATTGTTGAAAGAGTTGGAGCAACTGTTGTAGTGAAGCTTACAGATTTAGAATTTGCAGAAACGTTTCCAGCAGCATCTTTGGCCGTAATCACTAAATTGTAGGAAGTAGAACCTTTAAGTCCAGTAACTGTGACATTTCCAGTAGCGTCAGCAGTAATGACTTTGTTGCTAATGCCATTTACAGCGTCGTTAGCAACATAACTAGTTACTGGAGAAGTTAAATTATCTGTTGCAGAAACAAGTAAGTTCGCCGAATTAAAAGTTGGCGATCCGACTAAAGAGGCTGAAACCATAATAGGTAGGGTAGTATCAGAAATTCCACCAGTACAACTAGCATCAAACGGAACTGTGAATGCATTTAGCATCCAGTTTCCAGCCATTGATACTTTACTCCAAACCAATTCCATACTAACATCTGTAGGAGCAGTAGTCCAGGTAAGTGTAGTTTTGATTTTTCCTGCTACTGATACATCAGGTGCTGAAACAGTAGCAGTTGTCCCGTTTACCAAGAGCAAATCTACTGGATCTGTATTTGCTGACTCAATTTCAACATAAATAGAAGTTGCATCAATTTTAGAAATTGTCAATTTAATTGCCGACGCAGTTTCTGCAGCTACATTGAGATGTTTTACTGTTGTTTGGCAATAAGCAGAAATTGCAGTAGCGAAACTTGATTGAAAACCTAAAAGCAATACCGAAAGGATTACTAGTTTTTGGGTAATTTTTTTCATAAATTTATTGTTTTTAAATTGATTAGTATTTAATATAAGTTCGCGGAGATTGTATCTTCGCGAACTTGAGTTGATTGTTATAATTTTACAATTTTTCGAGTTGAAAGTTGACCATTGGCCAATTTCACGGTTACAAAATAATTACCTTGAGAAACAGTATTCAAATCAAAAGTTTTATCAAGACCATTGACGGTGATAGATTTTACATTTTGACCCAGTAAGTTACTAACAACCACCTGACTGATTTCTGAATTAGCTTTTATAGTCAGTTTATCAATAACAGGATTTGGATAACAAGAAATTTCATTAGAAGCTGTAACTTCAGAAGTTGAAGTTGCAAAGTTATAAGTACCTGTATAGAAGAGTATATTATCTAAATAAAAAGTCCCATTTACGCTCCAAAAGCCGACTTGAGTTACTTTTGTTAAATCTATTGTTGCATTAGCTGTTTTTAATGCTGCTAGTGAAATGTCAAAACCGTTCCACTGGTTGGCTATTAAAGTTTGAGCCAATTTACTTTCTTTTCCTGCAGGTGCTACTATACCTATACTCATTGTGGTTGCAGTGGTCGGATAAATATCAACATGTAATTTAGTCATTAAAGATACATCTTGCAAAACAGCTAATTGAGTACCAAAGCAATTATTGCTAGTTATTTTTTTAGAGTTATTGCCACTCGTAACTATATCACTACCAGAGGAAGCAGCCCACCACTGAAAAGTATTTGCGACACAAGTATAAGCATCACTATAAATACCAATAACATTTGCAGCATCTACCGTTGGAGTAGGCGCTACAGGCTCTGAACCTGTGGTTGCTAATACTGAAATAGGACTATTTGCAGCTTCATTTGCACTTGCATCTTTGGCCGTGACGATGAATGTATAACTTGTAGCAGATGTCAATGCGCTAATAACGAGCGACTTTTGATTTCCTGAAACTCCGGTTGTTGTAACTACTGTTGGTCCAGCTCCATAAGAAACTGTATATGAAATTGCACCTGAGTTATCGGTAGCATTTAGTAATAATTCAACACTTGAAGTAGTGACCGCACCCTTGGTTGCAGAAAATGCTGTTGGGATTTCTGTATCAGTTGTTGTAAAACTGACTTCAGCTCCATAGGCAGTACCTTCTGTATTAGTAGCATAAGATCGAACATAATACTTAACGCCCGAACTAAGTCCAGTAATGTTGCTTGTAAAAATTCCAGCACCTGCTCCATCAACTGTTTTTGTAGCTAAAGCCACAGTTGGTCCGGTTGTTGTACCCCAACAAATTCCACGTGCGGTAACTGCACTGTTACCTTCTACAGTAACATTGCCGCCACTAGTAGCTGTATTTGTTGTAATTGCAGAAACTGTTGTTGTAGCTGCGAGGGTTGGTATTCCAGCAACGAGACAAACAGCTGCGAAATTTTCATCTGTAGGAATATTGAATTGATGCTCTCCATCTGAAAAAGTTACAAAAAAAACGCCAACATAAATATTTGGTTTTATGGTAGATGATACTGTCCAGGTTAAAGTCTTGCTATCAGCACTTTTCACCAGATTATTTGAAACTTGAGTACCCCCAATTCCATTTACTTCTGAATAAAAATTAGAACCTGTGGCATTCCAACTTACAACGGGATTTATAGTTTCAAATTTAAATTCATAAACATTACCACCTAATGACTGGCAAGAAATATACGCAGTTTGAAAATCTACCCGAGTAGAATGAACTTCGCTATTACAGTAATCCACTGCCGATAATGTCGATAAACTTAAAATAACTCCTAAGCCAATAAAAGTCAAATACTTTAACGAATTTATCAAGTTTACTTTTACAACTTTCAGGAGATTTGTTTTTGTAATTTTCTTCATGTTGATTGTTTTAAAATGATTAGTTTTTGAGAATTATTTGAATTGTTGATTCTTTAGATTTAGTACACTGCAAATATAGAATTTTATTACTTAGATTAATTCAATTCATAGTACACAAAAATTCGATTAAATTGTAAATGTAGTACACAAAATTACGTCAAAAATTATTCTATAGTCCTTATTTTCTGACATTTAAATAATTTCATGCTGCAAAACATATTTCTTCATGCACTTCAAGCCAATTTTATTGATCGTTTTTCGACTTATGAACAATTATTTCATCAGATTGATATGAAAAATAGAGATTTAGATGAAAATAAATACCTAGAAGTTATAATAACATTACTCGTTCAAATATCCATCTGATTTCTAATTCATCTTGTTAAATTAAAAAAATAAAATCATAGATTTATTACGACATTGGACGTTTTGACACTTTCGAATTAATCGTTGGAAATATTGTATTTATAAGAGGAAAATATTAAAACCCCAGTCATAACAGATTTATAATTGTAAGTTATAAGCTTTTGAATGGATGGAGCAATTTGCTATAAAAGAGGAATTGAAAAATTTGTCACTTCAAAACAAGCAAGTATCATTAGATACCATAATATGTTGACTTATTGAAATTTGCATAAAATGAGAGTGACATTTTATACTTTACTGGTATGTCAAACAATCTAATTATTTACCAACTTGTATGAAACTAAAATTGAGTCTAGTAGGATGATAATTATTTGATTAGCTTAATTGACTCTAGATTTGACTTAAGAATATATATACCACTTGGTATATTTGTGGCATTGATTGTTTCTTCTCCATTTATCATTATTTTTAAAATTAGATTCCCAATGGCATTATAAATACTTATTGGAGTTGGCATTTCTGTTTTGATCTTAATTTCATTCGTGAATTTGGTCGGATACACATTCAACTGCGTTTCTTTTATTTGTTCAACGGCTGTATTCAGCTGATAAAGATGTACGTAATCAACTTTCATTTCAACGGGTGAATTGAATATATTATCATCAACATTGCCACCCATAGTTCCTCCAACGGCTAAATTCAAGATTGCATAAAAATCCTGATTGAAAGGCCAACCAGTTGAAGTGTCGGTGAAATTCCGGTATAAGGTTGCCGTTAGTACATTGTCAATGTAGAATAGTATTTGATCCGGATCCCAATCAATACCGTAGATATGGAACTTATTTTCCATACTGTCTTGATACACCTTTGCAAACCAATTATTACCAATAGATCCATTTTTCAGTGCGGTATGTACGGCATGAGAAGTCATACGTGGATTTGAACCAATGTGCTCCATAATGTCTATTTCACCACTTTTAGGCCAGCTACCATACACACTCGATTGAGGCATCATCCAGAATGCGGGCCATGTACCAGCACCAGAAGGAACATTAATTCGGGCCTCAACTTTTCCATATTTCAAAAAACCCTTACTTTTAGAATAAATTCGACCTGAAGAATAATTACGGTCTACAACATAGTTTTCCTTTTTTGCACTAATGATTAAGTTTCCGTTTTCAACTCGAATATTATTTGTACCGTCAGTATAATACTCTTTTTCTTGATTGGCAGCATAACCAACCTGAATATTCCATTTCGTTAAATCAAGGGTAGAACCGTCGAATTCATCGGAAAAAACCAAAGAGTAATTTTTTGTTTGAGCAGTTAGTGACAAACAAAAAAAAGTAATTATACTGAAGACAAGTAACTTTTTCATGACGTTTTGAAAGTTTGATGATTTAAATACCCGCCGAATAAATTTATTCGGCGAGTATTTTGAATTTAATCAGAGAAGAAATAATTTATTTAATCTCAATTTTTTTACTGAGACTTCCTGAACGAACGATATAAATACCTTTTTGAATGTCTTCAATACCCATAATGGCTTCGTTTGAAACTCTTACTTTTGAACCCGTAATGCTATATAATTCAATTGGTTGAGTTGTACTTGGAACGCTAAGTGTTTTACTGGTTTGAATCACATTCAAATCAGATTTTACACTATTCAAACCTGTAGTAGATTTTTTATAAACAAAAATTGCATCCATAGCAATTGAGGTTCCAGCAACACCTCCACTCAAGAAATAAATAACATTGGCGTTGGCAGGTACTGCTGCTGGGTAACGAAGCCCTTTGTTGAAAAATTCACTCATTGGAATTTCAATCAAATGCCATTTGTTATCGCGTGTAAAGTTGGCGTATGGTTGATAAGTTACAGTTCCATCGACAAAAGCAGTAGGCCCGATACAAACTCTGGCTGATAATCCACCAGGGCCATCCATACCTATAATATGTGATGCCGAATTAGATGCTTTCAGTGCAATATGCAAGGTGTAATCAGAAGTTACTCCAGTCATATCTTTGGAAATTGGGCCTGAAAAACCAAGACCTGACCAACCCACAGAATTCACTGAGAATGAAAGAAAAGCACCCACTTCACCGTTCCAATTTGGACCAGATGGAGTTAGAGAAGTGTAAGTACTACTCCATACATACAAAAAGTTATTTGTGTCGTCAACACGGAAATCTTTTGTAATGTTAGCTGCAGGAATTTTTGCTGCAGACACATCATCTAAATAAATTAAATAATAATTTGACCCTTTGGTAAAATCGTCCTGAGCATAAACACTAGTTGCAAATGCACTTGCTGCAAGCAGCATCAAAGAAAATGTAAGCTTCTTCATAATGATAATAATTAAATTGTTAGTAAATAGATAGATAATATAATGAGTTGGTAAAAAGTAATCACCCATTTACGGGTAATTACTTTCCAAAATTTTGTATTTAGTAATTCGGGTTTTGATCCATTGGATTCAAATCAATTTCAGCAGCTGGAATTGGGAATAATTCATGTTTACCTGCAACGAAAGTAGCCATTTGAGCACGAGCTGCAGCTGATTCACTAGCAGCGTAAGCATCCATAGTTTCTTTGGCAACTCCCCAACGGCATAAATCAAACCATCTATGACCTTCCATGGCTAGTTCCACTCTACGTTCATGACGGATGGCTTTGCGTAAGTCAGTTTGATTGTCGGCATAAGTTCCGTATGGGAAAGCTGCTAAAATGGAAGCACCTGACCGAGCTCTATTTCGTACCAATTCTAAAGCAGATTTGGCCTCAGTCAATTTTCCAGTTTCACAACAAGACTCGGCATACATCAAAAGGACATCAGCATAGCGAATTACTTTATTATTGATTGGTCCACGAGAAAAATGGGATAAGGTTATGTAAGAATCATCCGGATTCATTAAAGCGTATTTTCTGTTACAGTATCTAGATCCTAAATAGATTTCTTCGTTAGGATTCGTCATATCAGCATCTGTTGGATTATAGATAGTTACATCTCTACGAGGATCTGCTGCTTCATAGCTATCATACAAGTTTTGAGTTGGTTTATTGAAGCCCCAACCGCCAGCTTTCGATGACCGAGATCGCGTAAGAATCACTGTGAATGATCCACGTGTAAAACCATTTCCTTGTCCAAAGTCACTAGTTGGATCATCCATGAATTGAATTTCGAATACAGATTCCTTTCCGTTTTCTCCAGCCAATGTAAAATTGTCGGCATAATTTGGAACCAATGAGTATTCGTTTGAAGCAATAATTGAATCGCCCCATGATTTGGCCTTGTCGTATTGATGAATATAAAGATTTGTTTTCAATAACATGGCTTGGGCTGCACCTTTGTTAGCACGACCCAAATCAGCAGCTGCATATTTGCTCTTTTTCCAAAGCAACAAATTAGCTGATTCCAAATCGGAAATTATGAAACTGTAAATTTCTTCTTTTGATGCACGAGGTTGTTTCCATTGATTTGATGACTGTATAACAAAATCAACTTTAGGAACTCCACCAAAAATGCGTACCAAACGGAAATAATACATTGCCCTTAAGTATTTTGCTTCACCAATGATTCTATTTTTCACACTTAAGCTCATTGACGTATCGGTTTTCATTGCCGGAACTTGTTCTAACACGAGATTTGCACGTGCTATTCCTTGGTATTGACCTCTATAAAAATCGAGTAAATAAGCGTTGTTGGTTGCTGTTTTGAAGTTTTCCATGTCATAAACCATAGACATATCTCCAATACTTTGACCGCCTTTTAGAGCGTCGTCCGACATTACGTCACCCACAAACCATTCAGGATAATATGTGGAGTTGAATTCCCACATCAAAGGCACATAAGCGCCATTTACAGCCTGTATGGCAGCTTTTCCACTAGTAAAAAAGTCTTCCAGTTTCGTTACACCTAGCTTCGGTGCAGTCAACCAATCTTCGCACGAAATCAATGTTGTTGATAACGACAAAACGAACATTATTTTAAAAATATATTTTTTCATCTTTGTAAATTTAAATTGATAATGAATGATTTAGCTTTTGTCATTAAAATTAGAAATTGATATTTGCACCTACCAAAAAGGTTCTTGATTGAGGATAATTGCCATAGTCAACTCCACGATTACCTACTTCTGGGTCATAGCCAGTATATTTAGTGAAGGTCAACACATTATTGCCTGAAACATAAACACGTAATCGACTCATACCAACTTTCTCAGTAATTGATTTCGGAATAGTATAACCTAATTGTACGTTCTTTAAGCGTAAATATGAACCATCTTCAATAAACCGACTGGAAACTAGCATGTTGTTAGTACTTCCATATGGATTTGGAATTGACCCCGAAGGATTAGTTACAGTCCAAACATCACGCATCGCAGTGCTTAAAGTAGCTTCTTCTCCCTTTCCTTCAAGTCTTTCGCGTGCTGCATTGTAAATTTGATTTCCAGCAACTCCTTGTAGGAATACTTGTAAGTCGACACCTTTCCAATCTAATGAAACATTAAAACCATAACTGATTTTTGGGAAATTATTACCAATGTCAACTCTATCAGCATCATCAATTTTGCCATCACCATTTTGGTCAATAAATCGAGCATCACCACCTACAGCGCCAGGTTGTATCACTTTACCTGTAGAGTTTTTATATGCTAATGCCTCTTCATCTGATTTAAAAACACCATCATATTTGTATCCATAGAAAGTAAATAGAGAATATCCTTTGTCACAGATTGATTTATCGTAATAAATTTTATCACCTCCATTTAAACTAACTAGCTCATTTTTAATGTATGATGCATTTAATCCAATATTGTATTTTACACTACCAATTTTGTTTTTGTGTTCAAGCATCAACTCTACACCCTGGTTTCTAATCAATCCAACATTGGCCATAGCATCCCACCTATTACCAACTTGTGCGGGTCCTTTTACTGTCAATAAAGCATCTTCTGTGTCTCTTACAAATAAGTCAAGATTACCTGAAATTAATCCATTAAAAAATCCAAAATCCACACCAAGATTTGAAGACGTCAGATTTTCCCAGTGTCCACCTTTGTTTACGGCAGTAAGATATGCAGCACCGTTGGCCAATGCCTGTGGGTTTCCTAAAACATAATCGACAAATGTTGGACCGTTATTCGACATAACTGGTACAAAACTATTATCAGGAATCTGGTCATTTCCAATTTTACCCCATCCAAAACGAAGTTTTAATTGATCCAAGTTCTTAAAATCTTTCATGAATGATTCTTCATTTATCTTCCATGCAAAAGCAAAAGCGGGAAACAATCCTGTTGGACTATCAGGAAATCTACTCGAACCATCAGAACGGATATTGGCAGTAAAAATATATTTATCATCATACTTGTACATTACTCGACCTAATAATGAAAACATTCTGGTTCGCCACATATCATCACCTGCAAAAGTCTGCTTCTCTGTTGTTCTGGACAACAACCAATTTTCTGAAACGCTATTCAGAATAGAAGATCCCGAGCCACCTATATAGCTATAGTTTACTTCTTGAGTGGTTTGTCCTCCCAAAAATGTAAAATCATGTTTGCCAATTATTTTATTATAAGTAATTGTGTTTTCATTGATGATAGTTGACCATCGGGTCATTGAGCTTGTGAAAAAATTCTTGTCCATTCTATCATAAGCAGAATACATGTAATTGTATTTGAACAATTTATCGGAAGAGTAACCTTTATCCATACTAATATCGGAGCGAATGGTCAAGCCTTTTGCAGGAGTAAGTTCAACATAAACATCTCCCAAAAACTGTTCATTTTTGTTCGATGGAACCGAATTTTCTACCATACTAAAAGGATTGGTTACATTTTTGAAATTTGATGAGGCAGATATTTGTCCTCCCAAATCTCTACCGGCAGGATAACCAGCGGAAGCAGAAGTACTATAACTCCACGATCCGGCTGGGTAATGAGTAGGATCCCAAGGTGCCATGGCCAATGCAGCAGATAAAATGGATGCACCAGCACTAGAGCTATTGTTCATAGCATTCCGGCTTGTTGAAGTTACGAATGAAAAATTCTCCCCAACTTTTAACCAGCTCCTTAATTGATAAGCTGTATTCATTCTCAAGGTGTATCTTTTGTAATTTGAGCCAATAATAGTACCTTGTTGGTCAAAATATCCTGCACTAACGGCGTATTGTGATGTTTTGCTTCCACCATCAAATGAAATGTAATGATTTTGAATGGTAGCATCTTTTTGAAACACCTCATCTTGCCAATCGGTATCTACTGTATTGTAATCCATACCCTGTGGGTAAGTAGTAGTCGCAATTTTAGGAAAATATGGGGATTTCTTTCCTGTGAGATAACTTTCAATCCACTTGTTCAATCCATTTGCTACCAGATAGTCGTTGGATCCATCTAAAGTTGATTTAATTGTTGCAAACTCATCACGTTTCATCAAATCGATTTTTCTCCAACGATTTTGAACTCCGAAATAAGTATCAACCGAAATATTTGCTTTTGGACTGTCAGACCCTTTTTTAGTGGTTACAAGAATTACACCATTGGCGCCACGCGATCCGTAAATAGCAGTAGAAGAAGCATCTTTCAAAACTTCGAGCGATGCAATATCACTCGGGCTTAAATAACTGATACTTCCTACAATCACTCCGTCCACTACATACAAAGGACCAGTACCGCCATTTGGAGATCCAATACCACGTATGTAAACACTTGCTGCTGCTCCCGGTTGGCCACTATTGGCATTCACCGTTACACCCGAAACACGACCTTGCATAGCTTGATCGAGACTGGAGACTGGAGTTTTTTTCAACTTGTCGGCACTTACAGAAGAAACAGCACCCGTTAAATCACTTTTTTTAATCGTACCATAACCAATGGCTACTACTTCGTCCAACATTTTTGAATTGGAAGCCATAACCACGTTTAATACAGCAGCTCCTTTAACATCTCTTATTTGCTCTACATAACCAATATAAGAGAATTTAAGTGATTTGCCTACAGGCACTTTAATTGAAAACTTCCCATCTAAATCAGTAATAGTTCCTATGCCGGGAACACCTTTAACTACCACACTAACACCAATTAATGGCTGTCCATCTTCTAAAGCTGTTACAACTCCAGTAACCTGTGATGATTGTGCGGATAGAAAAAGAGAAAAAATTAGGCAGTAACAAAGTAAAAATGTTTTTTTCATACGTGTAAAATTTTATTCATTTATTTACAATCCAATTATTATGTAGTATTCTATTATTTTTATTACGATATTTTGAGATATTCAACGATGCAAATATAGATGGTTAGTATGAGATAATGAAATTATTTCCCTCACAAAAATACATTTAAACCCAATATTAAGTACACAATACTACAACAAATCAATTTTTACTTTTCTGTTTTTCAGCACTTTAAAAAATAACATGTTGTGTAACATATTTCACAGCTCTTTTCAACTAAAAAAATTATACTAACATTGAGCTCAAATTCAAAATACTTTCAACTTTCTAAAATTTCTATGCATGAAAAAATTTATTTATCTTCTACTTTTATCAATTATCCAAATAACTGCATATGCTATCCAACCCATGGTTAGAAATTTTACCCGTGCAAACTATCGATCAGGAACACAAAACTGGGCAATAACACAAGATGAAACGAATTCTATGTACTTTGCCAATAATTTTGGATTACTGGAGTTTGATGGTAAAAACTGGTCAACCATCCCAATAAAGAATGGAACCAATGTTCGGTCTGTATTACATTCGAAAGATGGAAGAATTTACGCAGCCACTTTCAATGAATTTGGGTACTTTCAAGAGATAAAAAATGGTCAATTGGAGTATCATTCATTAGTCAACAAGTTGGCAAAAACCCCAGTCAATTCAAATGAAATTTATAAAATAGTACAGGGTGATAAAAAAATCTATTTTCAGGCTGAAAAATACATTCTTGAATACACTGGAGATGCCATTAAAAGCTTACATTTTAATGGAAGTATTGATGCTTCGGCATTTGTTCACAATGTCCTTTTTGTGGCCAGTACACAAAAAGGCCTTTTTATGTTAAATGGAAATATATTTGTACAAATTCCTGGTTCAGAATTACTCCAAAACAAAAAAGTTTGCTCCATTCTACCTTTAGGAGAGTATAAAGTATTGATTGTAACCAGTTTTTTTGGCACATTTGTCTATGATGGCAGTTCTATAGCCCCATATATTACAGGTATAGACGAATTCCTGAAAACAAATCAGGTTTTCTGTGCCACTACTAATGGTAAACAATTGGTATACGGAACTGTTCAACGTGGCATTGTTGTTCAAAATATAGATGACAAATCAGTTATATATGTAAATACATTTTCAGGCTTACAAAACAACACTGTACTTAGTGTCGCATTCGACAATCAACAAAACCTTTGGTTAGGTCTTGACAAAGGGATAGACTATGTAATACTCAACAGTCCAATTCGCAATCTGTTTGGAACCAACAACTTATACGGCGCTGGCTATACTTCGTTGTTGAAAAACAACATCATGTATTTTGGTACAAATCAAGGACTTTATACAGCTTCATACCCGTTACCAAATAGCCCTTTACCTCTTCAATTAAAATTAGTCAAAAGTATGGAGGGACAAATATGGAGCTTAACTGAAATAGACAATACTGTTTTTTGTGGTAGTGACCAAGGTTTTTTCATAATCCATCCCGATCATATTGAACGTGTTTTGGAATTACAAGGTACTTGGTCTGTTAAACAATTAAGGAAACATCCAGAATTAATTTTGGGTTGCTCATATCAAGGTTTGTTCATTCTTAAGAAGTTTGGAAATAATTGGAAATTTTCTCATTTTATAAAAGGTAAATTTACAGAGTCTAGCCCTATGTTTGAGGAAGATGCAGATGGTAACATCTGGTTTTCTCATTGGCAAAAGGGAATGTTTCGGCTACATTTTAACGCAATCATGGACAGTATAACCCGTGTGGATTTGTACGATAATAATAAAGGATTTCCAAGTAATAGAAATAACACCGTATTTCACATTGGCAATGAAAATGTATTTTCTTCGGAACGTGGGTTCTATTTCTTCAACAAGAAAAAGGACTGCATGGAACCTTATATCAAATGGAATAAATTATTTAATACTCTACCAAGCTATATGAGATTACATGAAAGCAAAAACGGTGATGTATGGTGTGTTTCAGGAAAGTTTGTAGGGCTAGCAATAAAAAAGACTGAAAATGTCTATAGAATTGACTCCTTGACATATAGAATTTTACAACCAAAATTGCTGATTGGTTTTGAGCACTTTAACTTCATTGACGATACAAATTTAATAATGGGTACTGAAGATGGATTTTGCTGGTTGGATGCAAGACAAAAAACAAAAACAAAAAATACTTTCAAAGTTATTCTTCACAATGTTGTTGTTACTAATGGCAATGGTAAAGCTATGGGCAGCAGTACACAGAATATTGGTAAAGGCAAAACCAAGGATGCCTATAGCCACAAAAATAATTCATTACGTTTTGAGTTTGTAGCGCCCGAGTATCGGAATGAAGGACTGGTGCAATATAGCTACATGCTTGAAAATTACGATGAAACATGGTCAAATTACAGTTCTGACAATATTAAAGAATACACTCAATTACCCAAAGGAAATTATGTATTTAAGGTTCGTGCGCGTGATTTACTTGAATCAAAGGAAGCCATTTGCACATATTCTTTTACCATTTTGCCAGCTTGGTATGAATCTTCAGTTGCCATCATTGTATATGTTCTGTTGTTCTTGACTAGCCTCTTAAAATTAGCAATTTGGGTGAATAATAGCTCCAAAAAAGGTGCTAGAGAAATGGAACAAATAAAAGAAGTGGAATTAAATGAACAAAAGAAACTGTTTGAAGAAGTGGCGTCAGAAAAAAAGAAGGAAATAAAAGAACTTAAGAATCAACAACTTCAATACGAATTGCGGCATAAGTCTCAAGAATTGGCTAGCTCGACAATGAATCTGATACGAAAAAATGAGATGCTGCAGGAAATAATGGACCATGTTTCCAAAGCTACCAATGAGTTAAATACAAATCAAGACCCAAAAGCGGTATTAGCACGCCTAAGTAAAATGGAGAAAAATATAAAACAAAATATTGAAAACGATAACAACTGGAAAAAATTCGAAGAAAACTTCGATTTAGTATACGAGAATTACTTGAAAAAACTCGGCGAAACCTATCCTGACCTTAGTGTGAGCGATAAAAAACTATGTGCTTATCTGAAAATGGATTTATCATCCAAAGACATTGCGCCATTACTCAACATGTCCATCCGAAGCGTAGAAATGAACCGATATCGTTTGCGAAAAAAAATGGGACTAGAAAGAGATGTGAATTTGGGCGATTTTTTGCAGAAGCATTGATGGATTCGGTGACTGATGATAAAAAGAATCGATACTTTTTCTCAAAAAAAACATAAAATTCCATTGTTTCTAACGTAGAAAATAAATCAATTGATTAAAAGGCTTACTTTTGTATCTATTTATAAGTCAAAAACCATTTGGTTTAAAATAAAACCTCTGAGTGTCCGTTATAAAATAACATTTAATCAAAAAGTATAAAATAATGCTTTCAATTCTTCTACAAGCCGCACCAATTGTCGACACGCTTAGTTCAGCGGTCAACACAATTCCGATTGTTTCAAAACCATCAGTAGTTTCCCTCTGGGATATTATCCAAAAAGGGGGTATTATAATGATACCAATTGGAATACTTTTTGCTGTGGCCATATATATTTTTATAGAACGTTACATAACCATACATAATGCTTCTTCCAATGAAGGTAATTTCATGAACGACATTCAGGAAATGATTGAATCTGAGAAGATTGACAAAGCATTGCTACTGTGCAAAAAAAATGATTTGCCTATTGCCCGTATGGTTGAGAAAGGTATAAAAAGAATTGGCAGACCTATCAAAGAAATTGAGGAATCGATAGAAATTGTTGGTAAATTTGAAGTGTATGAACTCGAAAAAGGGCTTCCAATTTTGGCTGTGATTGCTGGTATTGCACCAATGTTCGGATTTTTAGGAACTATTTTGGGGGTAATAAAAATATTCTTTGACATTTCCCAAACCAGTGACGTTAGTATTGGTGCTGTTTCAGCTGGACTTTACGTCAAAATGGTTTCGAGTGCCTCTGGACTTATTGTAGGTATTTTAGCGTATGTTTTCTATAACTGGCTGAACATAAAAGTAGGCAAGGCTGTGAACAGAATGGAGCGCAATGCTATGAATTTCATCGATTTTTTACAGGAACCAAACAAATGAATTTACGATCCAAAAATAAAGTAGGTGCAGAAATATTTACTTCTGCCATGAATGACATTATGTTTTTCTTAATGCTGTTCTTCATCATTGTATCTACTCTATTAAGCCCTAATGTTATTAAATTGAACTTGCCAAGTGCCAAAAACACGCAGTCAATTCACAAAAAGGAAATTTTGCTTTCAATAAATAAAGAGTTACAATACTTTGTGAACAACAAACAAGTTCCCTTCAATCAACTTCAATCGGTTTTGTCCATTGAGGCAAGCAAAGACAAAGAAGCATTTGTGGTTTTACGTTGTGATAATACTTTAGCAATACAACAACTGGTTAATGTGCTTGAAATTGGAAACAAACTCAATGTAAAAATGATTTTGGCAACCAAAAAAGAATAGTCCGTTTACATTACATTTAAGCTATTAACAATAATCTCATTTGAACTTTTCTTTAAATGATAAACAATGATTTATCATCACAAATATAAAAGCCGTTTTATAGCAGTTATTGGCACCGTATTTATCAATTTATTGCTTTTTGGGCTACTTACTCTTGAGTTTTCTGACGAACAATCTTCCCACTTATCTAACGACGAATTGGATGCTTTACAGCTCCAAATGGAAGACTTTTCACCCGAAGTTAGTTCATTTACTCCACCTGGAAAAAATCCCCTGACACAACAAAAAGATAAAGCCTCCGAAAGTGTTTCCAAAGAGAAAGGTGAAATTAAATCTCAACAACCTACGCGTACTGCCGCTGAAATAGAAGAAGCCGCTTTGGCTATTCCTGAGACGATTGCAGTACCTAAACCTGAAGTTATTCTAGTCCAAAAAACGGACTCTGATTTACAAGCTAAAAAAGATTCTGCGATTCTAACTCAAGTTAGTAAGTTACAGAAAGTGATTACTCGAAGAGAAATAAATCAGCAGAGTCAGAAAGATCGTGATAAGTATCAGTATTACTTCAAGAATTACAAGAACATAAGGAACTTCAGAAAAGCATATCCCTATGCACTGAAAACTCGGGAGATTATTGAAAAATTGAACATACAACTTGCTGCTATGACGAGTGAATCTGAAAAGAAGGCATTGATTAAGGAAACAGAGAAAATCCTTTTTAAAGAATATGAATCCGCTGTAAGAAACATGTCAACCTCTCAAGGTAGGTTATTACTGAAACTCATTGCTCGCGAGACAAATAGAACAGGTTATCAGATAATAAAAGACTATAAAGGCGCATTTCCTGCTACATTTTGGTATGGAGTTGGCAAGATATTCGGAACAGACTTAAAGTCAGAATTTCATAAGGAAAATGAGGATTCTGTCATTGAAACCATTATTGATAAATACAAAAGCAACGACTTGTATTGATGAGTTCTGGTCTTTATTAATTACTTGCTCATTACAATGTTCATGAATATCAAAAGTAAAGATACAATCCCTCCTACTGACATTACTTACAGAATATGTAATCCTACATAGGTGTTGTACTTATTGGTCAATAGAATCATTATCCTGCCCAATTTTCTCCAGGTTATTGAAATTAAAAAAGCCTTGCTGAATTTCTCAGCAAGGCTTTTTAGCTTTTAAAATACATATTTCCAAGAATTATTTTTTTGCTATTTCAGCTGCTTTCTTGGCCTCTTTTTTGCTTTTTGCCAAGTTTACTAATTTACCCATTTCCACAGTAATAGGTGAAGCAATAAATACTGAAGAATATGTTCCGAAAATTATACCAAACAACATGGCAAATATAAATCCACGAATTGTTTCACCACCAAATATAAACATGGCAAGTAATGTTAGAATTACTGTCATGGTTGTACTGAATGTACGTCCCAACATTTCATTCACAGATAAGTTAATCAATGTTATTCTGTCGCGTTTAGGGAATAACAATACGTTTTCACGAATTCTATCGTAGTTAATTACCGTGTCATGTACCGAGTATCCAATTACCGTCAATATGGCAGCAATAAACGCTTGGTCAATTTCCATAGAGAATGGTAAAAATCCATGTAACAATGAGAATGCACCTAATACAATTATGGCATCATGTGCTAAGGAAACTATTGCTCCCAAAGCATAACCCCATTCACGGAATCGAATAAAGATATATAAACCAATACCGAAAATTGCTAGAATTACCGCCCAAATTGCAGAACGCTTAATATCATCTGCAACCGTTGGTCCTACTTTTGCAGAACTTTTTATATTCTCTTTTATGAATTGCTCTTTAGTAACCGAACTTTTTAGAAGTGGTTTTAAGTTATCATATATTTTCCCTTCAATTTCGTTGTCAATTGTTGGAGAATTATCTTTAATTTTATATTTCGTAGCGATACGTACCTGATTATCAGAGCCGATTGTAATTACTTGAGGAACGTCACCTTCAAATGCATTTCCAAGCATTCTACGAACATTGTCTGAACTTACTTTTTGATCAAAAGCTACAACGTAATTACGTCCACCAGAGAAGTCAATACCCAAACTGAATCCACGAACTGCAAATGAGATACAGCTGATTAATATCAACGCAGCCGAGAAACCATAAAACCATTTACGCATACCCATGAAATCAACTTTCATGTCCTTGAACCAGTTTTTGGTTACCCCAGTAATAAATGTAATCTCTTTTGCACTTTTATGATCGGCATATAGATACAACATATAACGTGTAAGGAACACAGCGGTAAAGAACGATGTAATTACACCAATTATCTCAGTTACAGCAAAACCTTTAATAGGTCCTGTTCCAAAATAAGCCAAGATTACACCGGTAATAATTGTAGTTACGTTAGAGTCGATAATGGCCGAAAGAGCATGACCAATACCATCATCTATGGCTTTACGCATGTTTTTACCTTTGTTCATCTCCTCTCGAATACGTTCATACATCAGTACGTTTGCATCCACGGCCATACCCAAGGTCAGAACTATACCCGCAATACCAGGTAAAGTAAGCACCGCACCAAAGGAAGCCAAAACTCCAAACAAGAAGAATACATTGATGATTAATGCTATATCAGCAATAAGACCAGGAACAAGTCCGTAATAAAGAATCATATAAAGTAAAACCATTATAAAGGCAATAATGAACGACAAAAGTCCATCATCTATAGCTTCTTGTCCCAATGTAGGTCCTACAATGTTTTCTTGTACAATACGTGCCGGAGCAGGCATTTTACCCGATTTCAATGTGTTGGCCAAATCCTTTGCTTCTTCTACAGTGAAGTTACCTGTAATTTGTGAACTTCCACCAGAAATTTCAGTATTAACTGTTGGGAATGAATAAACATATCCGTCCAAAGCAATAGCAATTGATTTACCAATATTGTCTTTGGTCATACGTGCCCAAGTTTTAGAACCTTCGGCATTCATAGTCATGCTTACATTGGCATAAGCCGATGTTTGACTAAAGTCAGCACGAGCATCTGTTATTACATCACCACCAAGTGGTGCACGACCATCACGATTGGTGATTTTAATGGCTATTAATTGGAATATCTCACCTTTTTTGTCCAACGCTTTTACTGTCCAACGTAAACCTAAATCACGTGGTAAAACTTCTTTAACTTGTTTGATTGCTAAATAGGCATTGATTTTTGCAGTATCCTTGCTTTGTGCCATACCAACAATGGGGCCACGTCCGCGATTATCAACCTGAAGTAAAGCAAATAATGGATTTTCCTTGCGGTTTTGTGCCATCATTTTTGTTGAGTCAGTTTTAGATTCAACTTTCTTTCCCGAAGCTAAAGTAGCTTTTATACTGTCTAATTTACTAACAACTTTAGTTGCAGCTACTTTTGCTGCAGCTGTTTTGCTTGTTGTAGAATCAACTTTTGCTGCAGGAGTTGCACCACCAGCCGATTGTAATGCGTATATTATTTTATTAGCTTCAACAAGGTTGTTGAAGATTTCGCTTACTTCATAAGTTTCCCAGAATTCCAAATTGGCAGAACCTTGCAACAATTTCCGAACACGTTCTGGTTCTTTAATACCGGGAAGTTCAATTAAGATACGACCAGTACTTTCTAGTTTTTGAATGTTAGGTTGTACCACACCAAAACGGTCAATACGAGTACGTAACACATTGAATGAATTGCTTATGGCTCCATCAATTTCCGTTTTCAATACTTTTACAACATCTGCGTTAGAAGTGGTCAACGAGATTTTATCTTTTAGCTCGAAAGTACTAAAGATAGTGGCCAACTTAGCATTTGGGTCTATATTGGTGTAAGTTTTAACAAACAAATCAAGGTAGGGCACCTGACTATTTGTGTATTGAAGCTTTGTAGCACTATCCAATGCCTGAATAAAAGTTGGATTGGTGTTAAAATCTGACAACGATCGGATAATATCGGGAACCGAAACTTCCAATGTTACGTTCATTCCACCTTTTAAGTCGAGACCTAAGTTGATTTCTTTTTCACGACATTCTTTAAGCGTGTAACCGAGCCAAACCTTTTCGCTGGCGATTGAATCCAGGTAGTTGAACTCTTTTAATTTGTCACCAGCTGCGTACGCTGCAGCCTTTTTAGTGTAATTACCTGTTACAAAGCTGAATGAAAGGTAAAATAAGCAGACTAAGGTTAGTGCTATGGCAAAAAGTCTGACAAGTCCTTTGTTTTGCATGGAAAAATTTTATTTTAAATAAGACATTAATTATTTCGATTTTTTTTTACGAGCTGCAAATATAGCGTTTTTTTTATTATAAACATAAAAAAAAGACAATCAGTAGGGCTAATTTCGCATAATAATGATGAATATAATCAAGTACTGCCTTAAAATTGTTTCATTATGATACAAAACCAATCCATTTTAGCAAAAACGACATTAATATATCATAGCAAATACTTTGACAATCATACGCATAGACAAATATTGAAACAAATAGTCAAAATATAACGCTCTCAAGTTTGGTAAATCAAAAAAAAGCAGTACTTTTGCAGTACAAAATATCGCGGAGTGGAGCAGTGGTAGCTCGTTGGGCTCATAACCCAAAGGTCGTTCGTTCGAGTCGAGCCTCCGCAACTAAGGAAAAGGCTGTTTCTAATTGAAACAGCCTTTTTTGTATTCAAAAATACATATCAAATTAAGCCACTAATTAATTCTACTTTACTAAAATAAAAGTTGAAAATATTTGAACCACAATAGAATCAATAGTTTACACTATAATAATGCTTTCAGCATTATTATAGTGTATTAAGTCTTAAAATACCGATAGGTATTTGTCAATCGTGTACTTTTTATCTTTGATTTTGATTTTCTATTGTGTCTATTGTGGTTAAATCTTTAATTTGGCAAAGTAGAATTAATTAGAATGGCATATTGAAACATGAAAATAGTACAATATCTGACCTTATTATTATAAGCAGCCGATTAAACTTTCAATTTTTGGAATTTAATCGGTTTTTTTTATTTCTAATTTCTATGTTGTTAATTAGATTATTTGTGTAATTTTGACGCATGGAAACAGACGATAAAAGAATGACCCTTCGCGAGTGGGCTGAAGATGACCGACCACGCGAAAAGATGCTCCTAAAAGGTGCTCAAAGTCTCTCGGATGCTGAATTGTTGGCAATTTTAATTGCAATTGGCAATAAAAATGAAACGGCAGTAGAACTTTCGCGTCGCATTCTTCACGATTGCGGTGATAATCTGAATGAGCTGGCTCGTCTAAGCATTCCAGATTTGTGCAAACGTTTCAAAGGAATTGGACAAGCGAAAGCCATTACCATTATGGCTTCAATGGAATTGGGCAAAAGGAGAAAGATATCCGATACATTGGAACGAAAAAAAATCACCTCAAGTATACATCTTTTTGAGTTGTTCGAACCACATCTGGCCGATTTACCACACGAAGAATTTTGGTTAGGAATGCTCAACGGAGCTAATAAAGTAATTGATGTAAAACGACTTACGCAAGGTGGGTCTAGACAAACAGTTGTTGATATACCTATGTTGTTGAAAATAGCCATTGAAAAATCTGCATCTTCTGTTGTTGTGGCACACAATCATCCATCTGGACAAAATCGTCCCAGTCGCGAAGATGATGAAATTACAAAGCGAATAAAAGCTGGTTGTGAGGCCATTGGTATTGTTTTGCTCGACCATATAATTATTGCCCACAATAAATATTATAGTTTTAGCGATGAAGGGAAAATGTAAATTTTAGATTTAATAACCACCCCAACAGCAAAGACATTCGACCTTTGACTTTGGACATTAGATAAAAAAAATGATTTTATTAGAAGTAGAAAATGTAGTAAAACAATATGCCGGACATCGTGCTTTGGATGGTGTGAGTCTGACAGTGCCAGAAAACACAGTTTATGGTTTATTGGGGCCAAACGGCGCAGGTAAAACCACCTTGATTCGTATCATTAATTGCATTACAGCTCCCGATAGTGGCGAGGTACGTATGAATGGAAAACGGTTGAATTCGGCTGATGTACAGCAGATTGGCTATCTACCCGAAGAGCGTGGTTTGTACAAAAAAATGAAAGTGGGCGAACAGGCTTTGTACCTTGCCCAACTGAAAGGAATGACGAAAGCCGATGCGTTAAAGGCTTTAAAGTATTGGTTCGAAAAATTTGAAATACAAGCTTGGTGGAACAAAAAGGTGGAAGAGTTATCGAAAGGAATGGCACAGAAAGTGCAATTTATCACCACCATTTTGCACGAACCGAAGTTACTTATTTTTGATGAACCTTTCAGCGGATTCGACCCCGTGAATGTAGACCTTATGAAACGTGAAATTCTCAATCTTCGCGACCAAGGTGCCACCATTATTTTTTCTACCCACAACATGGAATCGGTGGAAGAACTTTGTGAAAATATTTCGCTGGTAAATCAATCGCGAATTGTGCTGCAAGGAAATGTGGCTGAAATACGCGCATCACATGCTACCAATACTTTTATAGTCGGTTCAGCTAGCCCAATTTCCGAAAATGGTTTTGAATTGCTTTCACAACATCCGAAAAATGGAATTGTAGAAAGCACAATAAAAAAACAAACTTCCGACAGTAACAATATATTGTTGAGTGCTTTAATGCATCAAACAGAGATTCTCTCTTTCAAAGAATTATTACCAAGTATGAACGACATTTTTATCCAAACTGTGAAACCATGAGCAAAATTAGTCTGATTATAAAACGAGAATATACTTCGCGAGTAATGAAAAAGTCTTTCATTATACTCACATTTCTAACGCCTGTATTGTTTGCCGGAATGATAATGGTGCCGCTTTGGTTGTCGAGCATAAAGGACAATACCAAAAAGCACATTGTGGTGATTGACAGAACCAATAGTTATCGCGAAGTGCTTAAAAATAATGAAAGTTACACTTTTGATTTTGTGGATAAGCCAGCCGAAAAGGTAAGGAAAACTAACGCAAAAAATGAGGAGTTTGCGGCTTTGTTGCTTATATCCGGTGATTTGGCAATAAACCCCAAAGCAGCAACGCTTTATTCGGAAGAGCAAGTGAACTTGGAATTGAAAAGCTATGTGGCTGGATTGCTAAAAAATTTTGTGGAAGAAAAAAAATTGGCCTCTCACAATATTCCAAACCTTAAAAAAATGGTGGAGGAATCGCGCGCTAATATTGAAATAACCACTGTGAAATGGGGCGAAAACGGCAAAGATAAAATCGGTTCTGCCGAATTGGCTTTGGCAATCGGTATGATTTCGGCTTTTATGATTTATATGTTCATCGTTATTTATGGAGCACAAGTAATGAGTGGCGTGGTGCAGGAAAAAACTAGTCGTATAGTGGAAGTCATCATATCGTCAGTAAGACCATTTGAGTTAATGATGGGCAAAATCATTGGTATTGCGATGGTTGGATTAACCCAATTTTTTCTGTGGTTGGTGCTCACTTTGTTGATTTCGGCTGCGGTGGGTAGTTTTATTGGCGGAAACATTGATGTAAGTGCCTTGCAACAGGCTAATACAATGGGAATGGGTGTGCAAACACCGCCAGCCAGCGAAACCCAAAACATGGTTCGTGAGGTTTATACGATGTTGAATGGATTTGATTTTGCTCAAATAGTAGTGCTTTTCGTTATCTATTTTCTCGGTGGTTATTTGCTTTATGCCTCACTTTTTGCAGCGGTTGGCTCGGCAGTTGATAACGAAACTGATACGCAGCAATTCTCTTTGCCGCTCACTTTGCCCATTATTTTTGCCATTTATGCCGCCATTTACAGCGCCCAAAATCCCGATGGACCATTGGCATTCTGGTGTTCGATGATACCGTTCACATCGCCCATTGTAATGATGGTAAGGCTTCCTTTTGGCGTTCCAGCATGGCAAATTATCCTTTCAATCACCATTTTAGTAATGTCATTTATTGGCACAACTTGGATGGCAGGTAAAATTTATAGAACTGGCATCTTGATGTATGGAAAGAAAGTAACTTGGGGTGAATTGTGGAAGTGGTTGAGATATTGACCGAAATTAAATAATTAGAAATCAGCAAAAACATATAGCTATAAAACTTTAAATCTAATCAAATGAGCAAAAAATTATCTAAAACAGCAACCACTATCTTTGAACAAATCAAACGAATTGACTCAGAAGGAAACGAATTTTGGTCGGCACGTGACCTCTCTAAAGTCCTCGATTACGCCGACTATCGAAATTTTAAAACCGTAATAGCAAAAGCTATCGAAAGTTGTAAAAATAGTGGCATAGAACCCCAAAACCATATCGTTGAAGCCAACGATATGGTTTTGGTGGGTTCTGGTGCTGAAAGACAGGTAGATAGCTACAAATTATCACGATATGCCTGCTATTTAATATTGCAAAATGCAGACCCTGCAAAAACGGTAGTGGCTGAGGGTCAGACCTATTTCGCAGTTCAAACGCGTTTGCAAGAAATAAGGCAAATGGACGAATATAATGCTTTGACTACCGAAGATGAAAGGCGTATATTTTTGCGAAATGAACTACGCCGACATAATTCTCAGCTTGCAGAAGCCGCCTCAAATGCTGGTGTAATTACAAATATGGATTATGCCATTTTCCAAAATCATGGCTACAAAGGGCTTTATGGCGGGATGGATGCAAAAGCAATCCACACCCAAAAAGGGTTGAAGAAAAGCCAACATATTCTCGACCACATGGGCAGCACCGAATTGGCAGCCAACCTTTTCCGTGCTACGCAAACTGAAGATAAACTTAGAAAAGACGACATTCAAGGGAAAAAGGAAGCTAATAAAACACATTTTGAAATTGGCAAAAAAGTGCGAAAAACCATTGAAGAAATTGGTGGTACAATGCCCGAAAATTTACCTGTGGCTGAGAATATCACAGCCATTGAAAACAAGAAAAACAACAAACAACAATCTTTAGATTTATAATGAGCACTATAACACCTCCATATTTAAACCCAAACGACCAAGTTCGTATTGTTTCTCCATCAGGTTCTATCAATCCTGAATTTATTGACGGCGCCACTAAAGTGCTCACTTCATGGGGCTTGCAAGTTACCGAAGGTGAATTTGCACGCTCCGAATTTGGTCGTTTTGCTGGAACAAAAGAGCAGCGCATTGCTGATTTGCAAGCGGCATTGGATGACCCAAACGTAAAAGCAATATTATGCAGCAGAGGCGGTTACGGAATTTCTCAAATTATTGACAAACTGGATTTCACGGATTTTTTAAAATCGCCAAAATGGTTGATTGGTTTTAGCGATGTCACCATTTTGCACAATGCCATCGTCAATCTGGGCGTTGCATCTATCCATGGCATTATGGCCAAGCATCTTACAGAATTAGCTTCCGATGCCGAACCTGTAGTCTGTTTGCGTCAAATGTTGTTTGGCAAACTACCGTTATATACTTTGCCGGCAAACCAATTCAATAAAACAGGAATTGCAAATGGAAAATTAATCGGTGGAAATCTTTCGGTACTCATGGGTTTGCGTGGTAGTTCTTTTGATTTAGATTATTCCAATGCCATTCTTTTTATAGAAGATATTGCCGAAAAGCCATATCATATTGACCGCATGATGCAAAATCTGCGGTTTAGCGGTGTGTTGGCGAAATTGTCTGGGCTAATTGTTGGGCAATTCAGCGATTGTGAGGAAGATCCGCTCATGATGCAGCGCATTTCCGAGATAATCTTTGATGCAGTGAAGGACTACAATTATCCTGTTTGCTTTGATTTTCCCGCAGGTCACGTCGATTTTAATTTGCCATTAATGTTGGGTGAAAATATACAGTTGGAAGTTACTAAACAAAATGTAGCACTTAAATTCTTAGTTTTTTAATGATTTGGAATGGTTTTAAAAATAATCCCTTTTTTCATTAAAGAATAAAAATTGAATCTGATTTGTAATTCAAAAAACTTATCTTTGCAATAGGTTAATTATCAGACACATTCTTTTATGATTTTTCAAAAACACATATTATTACTCTCATTCACTTTCCTTTTAATCAATAATTCGTGGGCTGAAAAGGCTACCGAAAATAACTCATCAGCCTCAAAAGACTCATTAAATTTAAACTTTTTATCACCTACTCAAATCTCCCTTTCCGATTCTGTTGTTAATTATGGCAAGCTTTTTCTAAATACACCCTATCATTACGGTTCTTCAGGTTCGAATTCTTTCGACTGCTCTGGTTTCACTTCTTATGTTTACAATAATTTTGGTTACAATCTGCAGCGTAACTCAGCAGAGCAAGCCCAACAGTTTGATACAATTGATAGATGCCAACTCAAAACAGGCGATTTGGTGTTTTTCTCTGGTCGCGGAAGAAGCAAAAAAGTGGGTCACGTAGGCATAGTAGTTGCCGCAAAAGAAAATGGCGAGTTCGACTTTATTCATTCAGCTGTACACAAGGGAGTTACAATCTCAAATTCAACAGAACCCTATTACACCAAGCATTTTATTAAAGCCAATCGTGTAATTGGATATAACCCATTATTAGCAGTAATTCAGCCAGTTGCAAAAAGTGCTGAAACTATGGCCGAAACGCCTACGCTGATACCTTTTTCTGGAAATGTTCAGAAAACTGAAAAAATCATTCCTGCTGAATACCATCGCGTAAAAAAAGGGGAAACACTATCTTCTATAGCTTTGAAATATGGAATTACAGTTGCAGAATTGAAAGAAAGCAATGACATAAAAGGTAATAAGATAAATAGAAATCAGAAGTTACTGGTAAAGGATGAAGAATCGATAATGGTGGTGGAACCAACAAAAAATATTGCGAACAATACAAGCGTCAAAACAGAGAAAACACCTAAAGTTGAAGCTACAATGCCTGATATAGTTAGCGCTTTGCCTTTATCTCACATCGTCAAAAAAGGTGAATCGCTGTATAGCATTTCCAAGTTAGTAAATTTGTCAATTGAAGATTTGAAAAAAATAAACAATCTGAAATCCGGAAACGTCAATGCTGGACAAGTAATTTTAGTGAGTTTGCCCACAGAACCGACAAAAGATGCAAAAAATCAAACAGCAGAAAATAACTTCAAAGCCATTACGCACAAAGCAGAAAAAGGAGAAAGCTTGTTTACGATATCCAAAAAGTTCAATATTTCCGTGGCTGACCTGAAAAAACTCAATGATTTCAATGACAATAAAATACAAGCAGGTCAGGAAATAAAAGTAGGTGAGACCAAAGAAATCGCACAAGCAACAGTAAAGAACTCTAAAGTCAAACAGACAATAGAAACCGTTCATAAAGTGATAAAAGGAGAAAGCCTTTACAGTATTGCTGAGGCCAATAACATGTCAATTGAAGAATTAAAACAGATAAATCATTTAACTGCCAATCAGATAAAATATGGACAGACAATAAAATTAATTGCCGATGTAGATCGCATTGACCGGAATGTATCATTAGAAAAAAAGGTTGAAGATGCTGGTGTTGCTCACAATGGCGAGGTGAAAGATATTGCCAAGGCATCGGTAAAGAGTTCAAAAAATAAACAGACGAAGGAAACTGCTCATAAAGTGATAAAAGGAGAAAGTCTTTACAGTATAGCTGAGGCCAATAACATGTCAATTGAAGAATTAAAGCAGATAAATCATTTAAGTGCCAATCAGATAAAATATGGACAGACAATAAAATTAATTGCAGAAGATGAACAAGTTAACACGAATGCAATTTCTCAAACAAAAACTGAAGACACAGGCATTGTACACAAAGTTGTTTCCGGAGAATCTTATTTTTCAATTGCAAAGACTTATAGTTGTACCATCGACAACTTGAAAGAATGGAACAAGAAATCAAGCAATAAAATTAAAGTTGGCGATAAATTGATTATTCATACCAATAATATTTAAGACTCATATGTAAGCATTCAAATTTAGGTGCATCAAAGATTGCTAATTCACATTCAAAGTTCCCAAATCTTATATCGACAGTTTTTTAGTCAAATAAACTATGTAAAACGTCAAGTGAATGTACGCCTTTAAAATCGGGGATGTGTAGCTTATAGTACTCAATCAATCCCTCAAGCAATTTCGTTCGTTTCTGCCGTGACAAATGCAGTTTATCCATATTAGAATAATCGGTTTGCAGCAATAATAAAAAATCCGCTGTAAGTTCTGGGGTAAGAAAATGGGGATGCAAGGGTTTTCGTTCTAAAAAAATGCCGTGCATCAAATCGAAATAACTTTTATTTCCTTCATCGTTGTTTGGTTCAAAGCCCATAAATCGGGTTAGCCTAATCAAAAACACCAAATGGAAATTAGCCACTCCCGCTTCACAGCAATCAAATTGTTGAATAGAATTTTCCAAGAATAAAAAGATGCTATCGTCAGGTTCAGATTGTCGTAAAATGCGAAAAAGCATTTCGGAAAGGAATAATCCAACCGCATTTTTAACGGGGTCGAAAGGAATGCCCGTAAATAAATAAGCAATGCGGAGGTCTTTAATTCGTTGCAAATCTTTCCCCGGTGTGTGAAATACATCCATTTCTACTATCGAAAGTGGTTGCATTAATGCGGCGCGACATGTCGATTTCTTTTTATTAACACCATGAACCATGTACGAAACCCGTCCGAAATGGCGGGTATATACGGTAACAATACTTGCCGAATCGGAGTATTTTATCGAATGAAGTACAATTCCAGTGGTTTTTACCTGCATAAAAAATCATTTGAGGTCACAAAAGTAGCAATTATTTGCAGGTAAAACACCCTTGCATGCTTAAAGTTTAGATTCTGTCGTAATCATATTCGCTGATAAATAGGCATTTACGAAAAAATAAAAATATTTACGGCAAAGGCATTGCCAATTCAAAAAAGAGCCGTATATTTGCACCCGCAATTGGGGATAACAAATACTCTACTGCAACAATGCCTCATGGCCCATTCGTCTATCGGTTAGGACGCCAGGTTTTCATCCTGGAAAGAGGGGTTCGACTCCCCTATGGGCTACAAAAAGTAAGAAATTTATTAGCATTAAAAAAATAAGATTGCAATGGCAAATCATAAATCATCTATCAAAAGAATTCGTCAAGCCGACAAGAAGAAATTGCACAACCGCTATTATGCAAAAACAGCTCGTAACGCTGTCCGCAAATTGCGTACTACTGCTGACAAAACTGTAGCTTCAGAGATGTTGCCAAAAATCAGTGCAATGTTAGACAAATTGGCTAAACGTAATATTATCCATAAAAACAAAGCAAGCAACTTAAAATCAAAGTTGACTGTTTATGTAAATAAATTGGCATAATAGCTTCTTGATTATTATACAGAAGCCCTTTTCCATTCGGAGAAGGGCTTTTTTGTCATCCACATATTGCAACTATTGTCATCCTGCAACGTATTTGCCAAAAGGGATTTTTCTAAGTACGAAAATAATTCCACAAGATGTAATCAATGTCAAAATTGATACTAGTGGGAGTGAAATCAACGGATGTGTCATTGTCCAAAAAATGCCGTATCGAAAAAAAATCCCAATAACCATGATATGGACTAGATAGATGCCATAACTATAATTACTTATGGTGTTTTGCAGCCATAAAACGAACTTGTTTCTGACAGTAATGTCTTTAACACACAAAAAAATGGCGCTGCATTGAAGTATAGCAATTGGAGTGAAGTAGCCATAATAACTTAAATCGAGTTTGTGTGCATTTTGACTTGAAATATAGGTCAAAATTGCTGTTGTTATAGCGCACAAAAAAAATGTAATCACCGAATACACTTTCACATTGTTGGGCTTAAAGTTCAAGTTGCTCAAGTAAAAACCGAACACCAAATAACCTGTGTGCAAGAAATAGCCCAGAAGTTTATCGCCAAATCCATTTGACCATCCATACTGGTTGATTGACATTGATTTGCAGATAAAACTGAAAATCACCCAACCCAATAACATCAAAAGAATGTGCGAATTACTTAGCTTTCTTAGTATTTTCCCTAAAAATGGAACATAAAGGTAAATAAACAAAATCATGTAAATATACCACAAGTGCTTTGAAATTCCTTCTTTCAAAAATAACTCAATTCCCCATTGCAGTATTGCTTCGAATGACCGTGGTTGTTGTTTGAATGATAACATTGCCCAACGAAACACCCAATAGGCAAGCATCCAAAACAGGAATGGAACGAGCACTCTTGAAACTCTTTTTCGATAGAATTCGATTATGCCGTACTCTTTATTCAAAAGCGTGGCACCACTTAACATCAAAAATAATGGCACTGAATATCTCGTAATACTATCTACCACATTTCCAATCCACCAAAAATCCATGTTTTTGCCATAGCTCATATTTACCAAAGGGCTGGAAACGTGGATGATAATGACACCAATAGTTGCAAAGGAGCGAAGTGAGTCTAGCCACTGAATGTTGTTTTTAGTAGGCATTTATTTTCAACTATTTATAAGTACTTCTGCCAATAATAAATCAAACGAAGTGGTGATTTTAATATTCTCCCTGTTTCCGTCAACCAGATTTATCATCGTTCCCAAATTTTCAACCACTGAGGCATCGTCTGTAAAAAACTCTGAAAAATCTTGTTCGTAGGCATTCTTTAGTAAATCTGCATCAAAAACTTGAGGTGTTTGTACCAGTTTGTACGCTTTACGGTCAACAGATATACTTCCATTTTTGGTGGTTTGACGTATGCTATCCACCAAATCAACCACCGGAATTGCATTTCCAAACTGTTCGGCAACATCAAAGCAACGGGCAATCGTTTCGGTACTCACAAGCGGTCGTACTCCATCATGCACTGCCACACAAACCGGTGATTTTACGGCAGTCAGTCCATTTCTTACTGACTCAAATCGGGTTTTTCCACCAACTACAATTTGATGAATCACTTTGAAGTCATGCTTTATGCAAAGTTCCTTCCAGAAATCAATTTGTGATAATGGCAAAACAAGTATTATTTGCATCGTTACGTCGAAACGTGTAAACGCTTCTATGGTATGCATTAGGATTGGTTTACCTTGTATTTCAATAAATTGTTTGGGAATGTCGGTTTGCATACGCTCCCCTTTTCCACCTGCTACAATAATGGTCATTTTCGGATTTTTCATTACAATAAATGAATTATTACAAGAACAAAGATAAACATTAAGTCAGTAATAATCAATAAAGAATAATTATTAATTGGGAATATGACTGATAAACAACAATATAGGAAATTTTAATTGAACTATTTTGCCATATTCTCAATAAAACGGGAACATTTTTATAACTTTGCACTCAATTTAGCTCATATTAAAAATGAAAAAGCCTGTTATTCTATTGTTTATTGTGTTTTTCTGTGTTTCTGGGATCATGTTAGCACAAAAAGACCCCGACTCCAAGCAACAAACAATTTTTGAGGCACTTGCAACTGCCGATTCTGGGACACACGCCACAGTACAAATCCACCAAGACAAACGAATTGAAGAATTATTGGTTGCAAAAAGAAGCGCAAATAGTTCGCATGAGCAAGCATCAATAAGTGGTTTTCGCGTTCAGGTTTTTTCAAGTAATACACAACGAACTGCTAAAGCAGAAGCATTTAAAATAGAAAGACAGATCCTTGAAGCATTTCCAGAACAAGGAGTATATGTAAATTATTCATCCCCATTTTGGAAAGTGAGAGTGGGCGATTTTAAAACACAAGCAGAAGCACATGCCTTTAGGAGTCAATTGATTGAATCGTTTCCTAGTTTACGTAGTGGAACGTATATTGTACACGAACAAATAAATATTTCAGGGTCAAAATAAACAAATGATGGATTTTAATATCAACCAGCCAGTTCCTTTCGATACAGAAAAAACAGCCAAAATAGCTGAACATTATCAACAAATACTTCAACTTTTGGGTGAAGATGTGAACCGCGAAGGTTTACTTAAAACACCTGAACGGGTAGCGCGTTCCATGCAATTTTTGATGCAAGGTTATGAGTTAAATCCAGAAGAAATAATCAAATCGGCCATGTTTACCGAGAATTATCGGCAAATGGTAATTGTGAAGGACATAGATTTTTATTCGATGTGTGAGCATCATGTACTGCCATTTTTTGGTAAAGCACATGTGGCTTACATTCCAAACAAGAAAATTACTGGTTTAAGCAAAATAGCACGTATAGTGGAGGTTTATGCTCGACGCATGCAGGTGCAGGAACGCATGACAACGCAAATTAAAGAATGTATTCAAAAAACCCTCAACCCCATGGGCGTAATGGTTATTATAGAGGCACAACACTTGTGTATGCAAATGCGAGGTGTTCAAAAACAGCACTCTATCACTACCACATCTGATTTTACTGGCGTTTTTGAACAAGCCAAAACGCGAGAAGAATTTATGAATTTGATTAATAGGAAGTAAATTGCTTTCAATATTTTTTTTAATAAAAGGAATAACTGATTTCGATTGGTTATTCCTTTTGTTATATATACACCTAAACTACAGATAATTAAATCAGAATTATGATTGAGAACTACTGTTATCGTTTGAAAGTATAGGATTTATTCAATCCGAAATTGAGAATTGTATAAACTACAATTGACAACAATTGACTCAAATAAGCATCAATATTCGTAAAATGAAGTAATAAATATAGATTTCCCAACTGGATTAAATAACAGACTCCAAAGATTCCAATAAATTTATAGATGGTGTCACTAACTTTGGTCTTGCTTTCAAAAGTCCATTTCCTATTCCATACAAAACTATTGATTACACCAATCGCATAGCCAATCATATTGGATAAATAATCGGAAAAATGTAGTTGTTTAAGCAATATCCATATGGTTATTGCAGTCAGTAATGTATTAGAAATACCTACAATCCCGAATTTTGCGAATTGTATTATCGCCTCTTTATTTTTCATTACTCAATGCTCACCTAATTTAAATACGTTTGTATATTGTGATGAAAACCTGTCCTTTTTCAAATGTTTTCAATGGTTTCCAGGATGTTCCGTTTTTCAATTCATCCACAAATGAATCTTCAACATTAGAGATGTTTGAGTAAATGAAGTATTTGCAAATACTATCTGTACCAATTTTTTCACAATTGTTTTTCAATTCAGGAAATTCTCTATTTCCATACAAACAAAATCCTGCAGAAATTTCTTTGTAATCTAGTTTTTCAGCATCAATATAATCAAAACATTCCTTTCTCAGCTCATAATAAGGTAGATGGGCCAGTGTGCAATCCCACGATTTGGATGTTTTCTCAGGATAAATCCAGAAATGTCCAGTCAATTCAAAACAAAGAATCAAAACAAAAAGGAGTCTAATTTTTCGTACATCAATCAATTTTACAAACTCAGATACTGCCAATATCGATAGCAAGAAAAATTGTGGCATGAAATACCTTGCCGAGAAAGGCATTTGAGATATAAAAACAAAAAATAAATATAAACCATTTAGAAGTAAAAAAAACAATAAAAATGCTTTGGTTTCAATAGATAAAACCGCTTTAGACTTGATTGTTTTAAAAGCAACATAAATACCTATAAACCAAATTACTATACGACCATTTTCGGCAGACCGAATAACAAATTCCGCCAAATGCTTAACGATGCGACCAATCCCATTTGGCATTGAATAATGTCCATTTACTTCTGAAATAGAAAAAAACCAACCGCGGTTTACAAAATAATAAACAAAATATGCAGTCAATATAAGCAATGTAGGAAGGTAGGGAAATAAGATTTTAAAAATGGACCGAATGGAAAGTTTTTCCCCCGATTGAAGATAACCAAAATAGCAATTTACAAGAAACATGATTGCGCCTACAAAAACGCCCCTCATATTGATACAGCAAAGAAAGAATATCCCAATAGAAAGCAGGTACGGTTTGCGTTCAAGAATAGCTCTAAGCGATATAATGAAAGCTGTGAAGAGGATAAAGTCTGGCGAAGCAATGGCAAATTGCGTTAACAACGAAGATTCCAATACTACAATAAGCAATACCCAACCTATCTGTTTTTCTGAAAAGAAATGACCGATAATTTTATAAGCATTATATATCATCAAGATAGCCCAAGGAAATACAAAAATGTGCGAAACCCAAAGTTTATAACCAAATACTTTCCACAGAGCTGCAGTCATTATTCCCACCAAAGGTGGATGATAACCTGTGCCCACAATCTCCGAACCTGAGTTTTGGGCCGGCATTAGTAGCGAGTTAAAATCAGTAAAGTAAAACCAATGTGCCTCTTTGGAAATCTGCTGAATATTGTCCCAAAAATAACAAAAGTCCATTGAAATCACAGTCAAAATGGCATAAATGGATAGTGCTAACAATAAGTATATATTGTTTCTATTTAGCAATTTCATTGGATGATTTTTTTAAAGTTGAAACAAAATCGATAGCTGTTAGAATAATTACTGCCAAGTAGATAAAAAATGCTGGCCATAATGGTAAAATTTCGTTGTAGCGCGAACATCTTATGTATGAATATAATGAAACCAGCAAAATTCCTATCGGCAAATGGATATTTTTCCTATTAAATAAGAAATACAATACACCCAAAACATCACCCAAATACATGTAGCGTTCGTGCATTCCAGGCAGTACAAACGGAACAATAATTGCACTCAAAAAAGCCAGTTTCACCCATATTTCAATTGTGAAGTTGAAATTTTTGTTGCTTAACCAGAATCCTGAAGCTAACGTTAATAATGCTGTTGATATAATGCCAACTATTTTTGCAGGTTCATAATAAACATTACTAATCCAGATATATAGGTTAGGGAAATTGAGTGTTAAGTATTTGTAACTACCCGATTGTGACAAATAAATGGTCAGAAGTTCGTTCATTGGTCGTCCGTAAAACCAAGTAGGTAAAATGCTTAGCAAGTAGATGATTGGAACAATTGAAAAGTAATACCATTTAATATTCCCACGTAGCATCATTACAAAATAGAACGGTAAAATAATAGCTGATTGCATTTTAAAAGCAAAAGCAAACCCCAAGAATAAAACAGTCAATAACTGCTTTCTTATCAATAGGAAATACACACTGCCGACTACGAAAGCAGAATATATAGCATCACTTTGAGATAAATAACTGCTGTTGAGCAAAATGGATGGCAAGATTGGAATAATAGCTAGAGATATCCAGATTACGATATTAGATTTGTATTTAAGTGTCGCTATTTTCCCTATTAAAAATGCTAGAACATATTCAAAAAAAACAGAAACAAGTTTGACTGAAAATAATGGGTTTAAGCCCAATTTCACAATTGCAATCAATATGTAAATATAGGACGGTGTATAATCGTAAAATCCAAATTTCAACGACTGCTCGTTTCCGTGGGTTTTGATGAAATTCATCCACGGCTCAAGGTAGCCGATATAATCACCCGTCTTAGTGCTAAAGAGTGTAAGCTTTGTTATTAGCCCAAGGATTATTAGCATAATCCATAAGAATTTGCAATTTAATAAAGACGACATTCTTTTAATCATAATGACAGATAAATGTGCAGATAAATAATGGATTAGATATCAAATTCTTATTGATAAAAAAAGTTTTTTGAATTATATGTGAGGTGGACAATTCAAAACATAATAATTTCCGAACTTTTTAGCACAGGAAATATCTATGTTTTTAAGTAGGACTTCCTCTTCACTCAAAATTGATATTGCGTTTTGAGCCGATTTATTAATTCCAAAAGTGTATCTTCCAAAACTCTTCACTTCTCTAAATCCGTTATTATTCATGTTATCTTCATACTTCTTGTAAACTATGGTTTTCCTAAAATTTGAAGGTTCTATTTTAGCATAAAAGCAAACATAAATGTAAGGCATGTTAATACTATTTGTTGTTATATTTATTGTGTCATTGGGATTAATTTTATCTGCATATTGAATAGCCTCACCCAAACCAAAAGAAAAATCAGTTTTGATTTTCTCGTTAAATACAACAAAATAATAGCTCACAAAAAGTACAAAGTATAAAGAATACAGTCCAATCAAGAACAGTCTATATCTGGTCTGAAACTCGGAATTCAACATTCTATAAACGTCGAAAAGACCAAGAACTACAAAATACAATATCGGAAAAAAGATGATATTGATTCGGTTAATATTAACGGAAGATGTAAATCCAAGAATAAATGAGCAGAGCAACCATGAAACAAAAATATAATGATGAGCTTCTTTTAAAAATACTTTGTTCTTAAGCACTTTAACGAGCCCAATAATAAAGAACGGAAGAGAAATGCTGTAAATTGTTCCAAAGGATGGAATTGCATTGTAATCGTTGCCATCTGTTTGCAAAAATAGCACGTTGAAGAAGTGGACTGCATTTTTAATTAGATTGATAAGAAAATCATGACCCAGCAGATTGAATATTTGATTGGTTCTATTACTTTCTAGCCTTGGTATAGTAATGTTTGCAAATTGAATTGTGGGAAAGTCAAAATGATTAATAATAACAAAAAGAATAATAGGTAAAGCAGTAATTATAAATAGGGTAGAACTTAAAAGACAGTACTTGATAGATATTTTTTTGTGGAATAATAAATATGGTAGCAGAAGTGCGAAAAATACTGGCAAAATTAAATATGACGGACCATAAGCGTAAAGACTTACTGCGAAAATTAAAAATGAAAGTAGAAAGTACCTTTGAGAGGTATATATTCCCTTCAACAGAAGCCATATACCCAAAAGGAATAACGGTGGAAAGATATTACATTCAAGCCCCCAGCGAGCAGACATTATGCTCCATGGGCAAATACTAAGAATTGCAAGTGCAACAAGTGCTTTGTTTTTATCAACTATCTTTTTGAAAATCAGGTAGAAAATCAACAATGATAAACTGCTGAAAATCGCATTGACAATCCGAACTGAAAAAACATTTAGCCCAAAAAGTTTAATGAAAGGCATTGACAAATAAGCATATAAAGCATTCTGTCCGTTCCCCCATGAAACCAAATGTACTGGATATGAGAAACCATTTCTGTCAAAGCCAGTAGTTAGAATTGAGAAGGCTTCATATCCAATCGAAGCTTCATCTTGATTTAAACCAGCAGGGAAAATTGAAATTCCCAATAATCTGATAGCTAAACCAATGGACATCAAAAACCATACAATAAGTCTATGATTTTTCGCATTTAAAATATAGTTGTATCCTGTTTTTATTATTTTCATATATTGGTTTTTCGCAATAATTAAATCAACTTTTTCTTCAAATATAAACCTAAAGGTTTTTCAATATACTTAAATAATAAAATTGAAAATCCAGACAAAAGAGCAATCACGAGTACAGGAAAAAGATAGGAGTATTTTCCAAAAACACTTCCATATTTATTTATCAACAACACTCCCAAATTTTCATGAATTAAATAAAGCGAATAAGAGGCAACACCGATACTTGAAAATGGTTTAAATGTTACTCTGTCAAGCAGTTTTGGCAAGTAGATAAAACCAAGAAAAGCTAAAACCATTAAAAAAACAGAATGGTAAACTCTTATCCGAGTGAAATCTAAAGACTCTTTTGTTAACAACAGTAGAAATACCGCGACAGTCAAAAAAATCAAATTGATTCCTGTTCCTTCTTTTGAGTACAATTGAAAGCATATTACTCCAATTGAAAAATATAAAGAGAATTCAATATAATTGAATATGTCTTTAAAGTTTTGGAGGTAATTAACTGTATTATAGCTTAAATTTAAGGCGTTTATTGTATTTTTATCGAGCAGTATTTTTGAAAAGTAGTAGTCAAAAATGCAGGTTATTACGGTGAATATTATAAAATTAGACACAAACCGTTTCTTACTTATAAAGTAAATACAACTTGCAACAAAATAAAATTGAACTTCGAGCCACAACGACCAATAGCTTCCATTGACATATTCCAAATTTAACTGAAGTTTTTTGGATATTTCAGGAGTAAGAAATGTCAAACTGAAAAGAAAGTTTTTAAAACTATGACTGTTGGGAAAGAGATTTCCACTATCAAGTAAACTAATAAGAATGAAAGTAACGAATGAACATATAAACATTGATGGAATCAAACGAATTAATCTTCTTTTCCAAAACTCACCAATTTGATTTGTTTTTGTGAGAGTAGAAGCAATAACAAAGCCTGAAATGACAAAAAAGAAGAATACTCCGAAATTTCCGTAACTAAAATAGTTACAAGAACTTCCATAAGGATACAAAGAAATTGGATTTCTTGGGGTTGTCCATCGTGAATAATAATGAAAAAGCATTACACTTATTATAGCGATAAATCTATAACTATCAAGTATTTCAATCCTTTTATCTTGAGCCATTAAGTAAAGTGGAAAACTGATTTATTTGACAGAAAAAGTAGCGCAAGCCGATCCTACTGTTAATTAATCACCATGATTTTTGTAATCGTACTTTGAGTGCCATCTGCGCTAGCGCAAATTGCAAAATAAACTCCCGTGCTCACTTTTCGTCCATGTACGTCTTTTCCATCCCAAGTGGCAATACTACCATTAGAAACAGTTTGACAAATTAAATTTCCGTTCAAATCTGTGATTTTCACCTGTGTGTTTTCTACTAATCCAGTAATACTGATAATGCCTTTGTAGTTTTCACGAACTGGGTTTGGAAATGCAAATACATCACCAAAAGTTGCATTAGCGTTGGCGGCATCACTTTGATAAGAAACGATACCTTGTCCTGTTCCAAAAAAGACTTCACCTGATACCGGATTTATTGCAATTGACAAGATGTCATTGGAGAGTAAAGGGCTATTAGAAACAGTGAAATGTTTAATTGTTTCCTGTCCATTTTCGGACATTAGGTAAGCTCCGGAGCTCTCAGTTCCCAACCATTTTCTATTTGCACCATCTATAGCGATAGATTTAATTTTTTCATTCACTAATAAATAATCTGCCAAATTAGTTCCATCGTTGCGTGGAATTTTTATTCGTGAGGCCGTAAAACCTTTCTCAAATGCTTTCGATGGATTTTGAAATATGTAGGGTCCTTGCTCAGTTCCAACCCAAATCACACCATTCTTGTCCTGAGCAATAGAATAATTTGCTTGGTGAGAAAGTAAACTTCCAACATTGTCAGGATCTGGGAATGAGGTAAATGAAATTGATTTGTCATCTGTTTGATCAACCAATGTGCCATTATCATCAAAAACGATTATTTGGCCTCCACGAACAGACAGTACCCACTTTTGATTTTGGTTTTGATTGGATATCAAAATCTTTCCTAGTGTAGACATATTTTGAAGTTCGGGATAAATAAGTTGCTCCCATTTTCCTGCCGCAGTTAAAAATTTTAATCCAACTGCCACCTCACAATTGACTAGAAACAAATCTCCTTGTTTGTCAAAAATTGCTCCATCAAGTCGCATGTATGAATTTATCACCGCAGGATTACCTGAATATTTTGGATCATTAGAAAAAACAGATTTAATCGTACTATTAGTTGTGTTATGCCATTTAAAAAATTCATTGTTTTTGAACTCAAAAAGCCCATTTCCATAAGCAGTTACAAAAAAATGTTTATTGTCCAATGGGTCTACTGCGGTGTTCATAAAGTCCAGAACATCAAAGTTTGTTTGTGCGTGTATTGTAGAACCATATATATTTGACCAAACTCCATTTTCGTATATCATTACAACACCAGGAGTATTATATGGAGCACTCCATCGTCCACCCGGAACAACGAACAATTTCTTTCCTGCAAATGTCATGTCCCAAGGGCTATTCACAGCTGGCCCTGCAGGTTTGTAGTATTTTGGAATTGCTCCTGCCTTATACGAAGCTACACCTTGCGCATTGGCTGCAAACCAATAAGTATTATTTTTCACATCATATTCAGCATCCGATAATGTACCAATATCTGGAACTTCAATAGTATTCAGTAAATTATCAACCAAATAAACCTTATTTCCAGAAAACACATTCAGACTTCCGTTAGACACAGTGAAGTTTGTAACGCTAACAGTAGGTAGCAAGGCTGACCAATTATTATTGCTGTCTTGTTTGTATAATTTTCCACCACGCAATAGGATTAATTGTGTATCAAAAGAGGCTATCGACTGAAAATCACCACTTCCAGGCAGGTTTGTAGTTGTTGACCAATACTGGTAGTTTACCAGACTAGTTTCTGAAATTGAAGCATTGTATATTTTCGATGCTGTTAATGCATAAACAGTTCCATTATGAACAGTAGTATTCAGCACTTTAACTTCAGAAGCATTATCGCCAATATAATAAGTGTCGGCAACTTCCTTCTTTTGCATATTGAGTACCACAATTCCAAAATTACATGAAAGGTATGCTTTGCCCTGATAGAATTGTATTTGATTTACCGCTTTACTGGCACTCATTTGCTTGTTGTATAAATCGGGGATATTACTTACACCACCAGCATCCATCACATCTATATTTCCATTAGCATATATAATAATCAGTAGTTTATTCGTGGTATCGTATTCTATGTTTGATATATTAGATCCATTGAGGCCACTCAGTTTACTGTAAAATTCTATTACCTCATCCGTTTTGTCCACAGAAAATAAGGCACCTTCGCTTACCGCAAATATTTTATTTTCAGATTGTGCTATTTGTGAGGCATTATTGTATGCAAAATGAGTACGCCATTTGCCCATTTCAACTTGTGACCATATTGGCGTTGAAAGCAAGCAAAATAATAATGCAGCTATGATTTTTGTATTTTTCATTTTAGTATCGTTCTTAAAAAGAGATAAGTAAGCAATCTTATAGCGATGTGACAACTAAATAATTATTCAAATGGATAGAATGGGTATTTAGATTAAATAAACTCAAATACTTTCATTTTATTTTATACAACTATTAAGTTGCAAGTTAGTTGAGTGGTTTATTTTGTTTTTTGTAAATACTCAACCAGTTTTTGAACCGCCAAAGCCCTGTGGCTGATGGCGTTTTTTTCTTCCGCATTTAACTGTGCGAAACTAACCAGATAATCTGTTGGAACAAAAATGGGATCATATCCAAATCCACTTTCGCCTCGGGGTTGCATGGCAATGGTTCCTTCAATTTTACCCTCAAAAGAGATTGTTTGGCCATCTTTTATCAATGCAATGACAGTGCGGAAACTAGCTGAACGATTCGATTTAGGTTCCAATAATTTGAGAACTTTTTCCATATTGTCGCAAGACTTCCGTTGCTCACCTGCATATCGTGCTGAAAAAACGCCCGGTTCACCACCAAGTGCTTCAACTTCCAAGCCGGTATCATCTGCAAAACAGTCCAACCCAAATTTATCATAAATAAACTGAGCTTTTAGCAGTGCATTACCTTCCAAGGTGAGCGCAGTTTCTTCAATGTCGTCAAAAAAATCGAGATCCGCCAAGCTAATAATTTTATATGCCGGCTCAAGAATGGCTTTAACCTCAGCCAGTTTGTGAGCATTATTTGTAGCGAAAACGAGTTTTTTCATGGATAGAATAAAAATTTCAGCAGAATTACAATCAATTGACTGCAAAGATAATTAATTTCAGTAATATAAATCGGAATGCACGGAAATTTTAAAGTGCTGTTAAAAACAAAATACGTTTTTAGTCAAATTGAGATGAAATAATTGTTTTCAAACCCATTGTATTTAACGCTTTTGAAATAATAAATTCATTTTCGAAACATTTGTGCTATTTTTGTACTTCAAATTTTCGTTTTAGCATTCAACCAGATGAAAAAAAATATCTTCATTCTATCACTTTTGATAATATCCATTAATTCTAGCGCGCAAAGCGAACTTGAGAAAAAGTATCTGCTTACCACCATCACGAATACTTATGGGATTTCTACCTTGAATTTACTAGATCCATACCTGTCACCATTGGTTTACAGTGGGCTCGGAATTAGATACGACCACGACGCAATAAGATTTCTTTCAACAGAAAATAAGAGATTTTCGTTGCAAAACAATCTGAAATTTATAGCTGGAATTGCCTTAAATCCTACTTATACGGCTTCTATAACTTATGTTGGAATGAATTACCAATTGGGTACCAATTATCATTTTCAGCCAATTAAAGGTTTGCGATTAAGGGCTGGTGGTTTTTGGGATTTTGATTTGGGCTCTAAAATGATTGCCCGCAATATCAACAACCCAGTGAATATTGATTTGGCAACGAACTTGAATTTATCGGGTGCTGCCAATTACAATCTACCGTTTTGCAAAAGAATTTTGGGACTTCAATTGGCAGTGCAAACTCCGATATTGGGCTGCATGTTTGTGCCGCTGGGCGGTGCTTCCTATTATGAGATGTTCGATTTATGGAACCTTTCCAACACTACACATTTTAGTTCGCTGCACAATAAACGAGGCATCGACGCTACTTTTTCGGTGAATGTGCCTTTCAATAATTCTATATTACACGTAGGAATGAGGTACCAAGGATTAAAATATAAAGCCAACGAAATGGTTTTTGAGCGAAATGAGCTGTCGTTATTGATAGGCAGCAGGTTTGATGTAATCACTTTTGCAGGACGGAAAAACAAGGCGCCCAAGAATTTTATTTCCACTAACGAGTAGTTCTGTTTTGTTCAAATAACTAATACAACTCCCAATGAAAAAATACTGCCTTATCCTATTGCTTTCAATCTTTCTTCTTCCATCTTGTATGGACGAACCACCCGTGTTGCCCAACACCAACGCAGGTAATTTTGAGGCTTTGAGAACTATTATTGATACAAAATATTGCTATCTTGATTACAAAAAAATCAATTGGGATTCAATTTCCACAGTTTATCGGAAACAAGTTTCGGAGTCCCTCACTGAACTTGCTTTCTTTGATTTGATGGGCAAAATGCTGGGCGAACTGAAGGACGGGCACGTCAATCTGTATTCCAGTTTCGACCGCAGTCGCTATTGGAAATGGTACACGGATTATCCCGCCAATTTCAGCGAAGAACTTATAAAATCCCCCAAATACCTTGGAGATAATTATAGAATTGCTGGTGGATTGCATTACGCCAGAATTGCTAATGATAGCGTGGGATATATTTACTACGAGAGTTTTTCTAACAGTTTTTCGGATACCAATATGCGTTATGTAATGACTTATTTCAAGGATTGTAAAGGCTTGATCATCGATGTGCGCGACAATGGCGGAGGCGATTTGTCTACTTCCGAACAATTGGCTTCCTATTTTTTCACCGAGGAAACTGTTACTGGATATATGAGTCATAAAACTGGTAATGGTCATTCCGATTTCTCCGAATTGGTAGAAATTAAAACACCAGCTCACAAAACTTTGCAATGGCAGCGTCCTGTGGTTGTGCTTACCAATCGAATGTCGTACAGTGCCACCAACGATTTTGTGAACCGAATGAAACTGGCACCCCATGCCATTATTGTGGGAGATAAAACTGGTGGTGGTGGTGGTTTACCGCTTTCGAGCGAGTTGCCAAATGGCTGGTTGGTGCGCTTTTCGGCTTCGCCAATGTTCAATTCAAACAAACAACATACCGAGTGGGGCATTGATCCCGACGTGCAGGATAGCATCAAGAAATCTGACGAAATCAAAGGGATTGATACGATTATTGAAAGAGCGGTGAAGGTGATTAAAGCCCCCTAACCTCCGCCAGCTGGCGGAGAATTTAAGACCAAGTATTTAAAATGAAGAAACTGAAAATAACAGAGATGAATCGCCTCACGGTGGAGGAATTCAAGGAGCAAACCAAGACGTCACTCGTGGTGGTGTTGGACAATGTGAGAAGTATGCACAACATAGGTTCGGTGTTTCGTACGGCGGATGCTTTTTTGGTGGAAGCCGTTTATTTGTGTGGAATCACCAGCACGCCACCTCATGCCGAGATTCATAAAACAGCTTTGGGAGCCGAAAATACTGTTGATTGGAAGCATTTCGAAGACACGCTTGTTGCCGTGAATGAATTGAAAGCAAAAGGTTACACTGTTTTTGCCATCGAGCAAGCGGCAGGTAGCACAATGCTTCCTACTTTGACATTGGACACTAATAAGAAGTATGCCGTGATATTGGGCAATGAAGTAAAAGGCGTGCAACAAGCGGTGGTGGATGTCTGCGATGGCTGTATTGAAATCCCACAATTCGGTACCAAACATTCGTTGAACGTAAGCGTAACTGGTGGAATCATCATCTACGACTTTGCCAGAAAATTAATGAAAAACTTTTAGCATAATAACACTATGGATTGGAAAGATAAATTGAACGGATTAAAATCCGAATTGCCACAAGTAGAAGAAACAACTACTTTGCCACAAGCAAAACCTGCAAAGAAACGTCAGTCGGAGCCTTTGCGTGTCGAACTTGACAAGCGCAACGGCAAGCCAGCCACGCTGATTACCGAATTTCAGGGCACCGATGATGAATTGAAGGATTTGGCCAAAGCACTTAAAATAAAATGTGGTGCAGGTGGCTCGTCACGCGACGGAGAAATACTGGTGCAAGGTGATTTTAGGGCAAAAATTGTTGAAATTTTATTGGCAATGGGCTTCAAGGTGAAGAAAATCAATTTCAAATAAATCGCTTTATACTCCCAACTCCTTACGAATTATTGCTTCCATTTGCTCCAACTTATCGAGCGATACGCTATTGATGAGTTGACTCATTCCCGCCACTTTCTCCTCCCTTCGTAGGGTAAATAAGGGTTCACTTTCAGGCAGGGTGCTATTCTGCGAAGGTTTCCATTCCAATAAATCATTTGGGGTACAATGAAAAATTACGCATAACCTCTCAATAGTAAGCATACTAAAGTTTTCGTATTCTCCTTTCAAAGCGCGGGTTGCTGTTGAGAGGGATATGCCGTGCGATTGCATGTATTGCATCGGTTTGTCAATGCCGCGCACTTTGCATACACGTTGTAAATTGATTTGTAACATAATGATTTTTTCTGATTATTTACCTTGTAACGTTAGAATCAGCATAATTGTTCGGGAATAATAGTTACATATTCGTTGAAAGTATTTATGGACAATGAATCTCTGCTCATTAATTGATTGCCCTATCTCTCGTTGGAAGAATAAATGCTCATTAATTGATTGTCCTATCTCTCGTTGGAAGAATAAATGCTCATTAATTGATTGTCCTATCTCTCATTGGAAGAATAAATGCTCATTAATTGATTGCCCTATCTCTCGTTGGAAGAATAAATATTCATAGATTGATTAAATTTGTTCTTGTTTACATCTTTCTGAATCGTTTTCAGCAGTCGCAGACCCTGAAAGCGGTTTGTATACCACAAATTATGAATTATGCATTATAAATTATGCATTACTTCAAGTATTTCTCTAAAAACCTATCCTGTTCCCAAAGCAGATGCAAGATATTCTCTCGCGCCACATACCCATGTGCTTCTTTGGGCAGAATCACCATGCGTGCAGGTGCTCCAAGGCCTTTCAATGCCTGAAAATAGCGTTCGGTTTGCAGCGTAAAAGTGCCCGGATTATTGTCCGCCTCGCCATGTACCAACAATAGCGGCGTCTTCATTTTGTCAGCATTCATAAACGGCGACATTTTGTTGTACACCTCCGGCGTGTCCCAATAGCTACGTTGTTCACTCTGAAAACCAAACGGCGTCAACGTCCGATTATACGCACCACTTCGGGCAATGCCACACGCAAAAAGGTCGCAATACGTCAACAAGTTGGTAGTCATAAACGCACCATACGAATGTCCACCCACGGCTACTTTCTTACGGTTTATGTAGCCTAGCGAGTCCACAGCGTCGATAGCTGCCTTTGCATTGGCCACCAATTGCTCCTGAAAAGAGTCGTTCGGCTCCGTTTTTCCTTCGCCAATAATCGGAAATGCGGCATCGTCCAGCACCACATATCCGCGCGTCACCCAGTAAATAAACGAACCATAATGCGGAAAAGTAAACTCATTGGGGTTGGAAGTGGTTTGTCCCGCACTGTGCTTGTCTTTATATTCCGCAGGGTACGCCCAAATTAGCATCGGCAATTTCTCCTTTTTCGCGCGGTCGTAACCCACAGGTAAGTAAAGCGTGCCCGATAGCTCCACGCCATCCGCGCGTTTGTATTTTATCACTTCCTTGTACACGTTTTTGATGCTCTCAAACGGATTGGGAAAATGCGTTATTTGCGTCAGCGAATGTTTCTTTTTTATGTTTCGCAAATAATAGTTGGGGTACTCATTTTTCGATTGAATCCGCACCAACGCCTCCCCATTCTTGAAATCTTCGATGGAAAAGATTTCCTCCATTTTGTCGGTGTAATCCGATTGATACAAACGTTTTGTCTTCAATGTCGCTAAATTAAACGCATCAATAAATGGGAATTGTCCTTTGTCGGTATGCCCCTCTCCTATTCTGAAAAGGTTATTATCGTCAAATGCCAACACGTATTTTGCATACTTATTCTTGATGGTTTCAAACTCTCCGGGGTCCGAATAAACATCTTGGTAGTTACGGTCAGCAATGATTTTGGGCTCCGTTTCCGGTTTCGAAGGGTTAATCAAATAGGTCTTTTCGTTGCGTGTATCGTACCATTCGTCCATCACCATGGCCGTTGTTTCATTGCCCCAAATCAGGTGTGAATAACGCGAAATAGTTTTGGTCAATAATGTAGGTGCATCGGTAAACGGCGCATTCCATAGGAAAATAGCATCACGAAAATCCACTTTCGTCAGCGGGTCACCGCCATCCAAAGCTTCGGCATAATAAAGCGTTGCGGGCTGGTCGGCACGCCAGTTCATGGCCCGTTTTCCTTGTCGCACTGCCATAAATCCCTTGGGCAAAACTTCCGAAAGTGGAATGTCATTCACCTTTTTCACTTCCTTTCCCGTTAGGTCATACACCACCGTTTGCTGTGGAAACCTGTTGAGCGGCACAATATAAGAGAAGGGCTTGCGCAATGTAGTTACGAGCAAATACTGTCCGTCGGGCGAAAACATCTCGGTGGCAAACATGTCCGCACTTTTGAACAATTGCGCTTTTCCATCAAGGTTCACGGTGAATAATTCCGAAGTGGTCAGCGTCACAAAGTTGGCTTCGTCGGTGGCATTCTTCAGCAAATCGGGATATGTGCGGTTCTGCGCTTTCGAGCCATCGCTCACCGAAATGGCAGGCCCTGTTGGCAATTCCTTTTTTGGGTCAATCAATGCCGGGCGGTAGGTTACTAACGTTCTCACCAAAATCTGCTTGCTGTCGGCATACCAATTCAGAGGATTGCCAAGGTTGGCATTCACAATCGGTTCGGTAAGTCTGGTGGCTTGAGCGGAAGCCACGTCCAGCACCCAAAGTTCCACCCCTTGCGCCGTGGTGTGCGTAAAAGCAATCTTTTTCTCGTCAGGCGACCAATTTACATAAGCAATTTTCGGATTTTTTGGCAATCCTTTCACTTGGGTTGGCTCGGTATCCTTCACTTTGCGCACCTTCAAGTTATTGATATAACTCGTTGTACTGCCAATGTTGGTCACGGGATTTATTCGCAATCCGCCCAAACTCATTTCCTGTTGGCTCAAGTCATCAAGCGTTTTGTAGGTGCTACGATAACTCAGCAACATATACACTTTTTTGGAATCCATAGCCACTGCGGGCGCTTTCTGATAGTCGGCCAATTGCATAATGCTTGCCGGAGGAGTTTGATAGCCAAGGTTTTCTTGCGCTTCGAGGTTGGTCATTGCCATGAGTGTAACTATAATTGTGGTTGTTAGCTTTTTCATTCTAAATCAATTTAAAATAGCCTGCAAAAGTAGGTTTTTCTTTCGGAACTCTAACCATAAGTTGTATTTAAACAAAAAACCGTCGTGGAATTCAGCCACAACGGTTCTTTGTATTTGGTAATCATATTTTATTTTTCAACATATGAACGTTCAATAAAATAATTGGATTTCGGCCTTTCAACAAAAAATGGTTCGTTGGCCTCTACAGAAATGTTTCTGCAATCAATAAACAACCCCGGAACGCCATCCGAAACAATGGTTTTTCTATTTGCTTTGATTACACTTCTTTGCTTCAAAATCCAGTCATACATTACGCTGGGTTCGTAAATTTCAAAAGGCACATAATCCACATTCTCCTTCCCTTTGCCCTTAAACCACGATTTGGTGTCGGAAAGCGTGCTGAAATCCACCTTCTTATGCTCATTCAATTCACCCCCAATAATCGTCATGGGAATATTCACCCGCATTTTCCATTGTTCAACCTCCGCTGGCAGCACATTGGCCACATCCAACATGGCCACACCAAGTGCTGTACTACCACAGCCTTCATTCTGGTATCTTGGCCAAAAAGTATCTCCATATAAATCAGATGGAGCATTTTTACCGTTCTTTTTGGCAGTAAATTGTTTGTAGAAACTCAATATTCGTTGAAGCGCAATGTCGTTAATTCGATAGGTCATAAATGCCAATTTCTGTCTGTCGGTATACGCTTCCAACTTTTTTTTAAGTTCCACTTCGGTCTCAAATCGCCCTTTGGTAACCACACCCAAAATACCAAATCCCACCTTTTGCTTAAACACCAAATCGATTAATTCCTTTTCATTTGCCGAAAGAATTCCCAAATACAATGGTTGGTGAAGTGTGGGAGTATTTATGCGGACAATTAAATGACCCAATATATATCTGTTGGACATAAAAACCGATTTTAGCAAACAACTTTCAGTACTGCTGAACAAAGTAGCAGGGTTTTCCCAATTCAATGGCGTAACAGATGGCATTACAAAAAGTGTAATCTCGTGTATAGCTTCTTTCTTTCGGTCTGCTTGCCCAAAAGCAATTGCAGTTGAAAAAATGAAAAGCAGTAGGAAAACCCAAAGATATCGTTTAATAAATATAGTTGTAAACATATTTATTTTTTCTAAATGTATTATTGATAGGGAAAATGTTGTCACAAAGATATGATAAATCAAATCAATTACATCAATATTTTCTTACAAACTGCAAAAGAAAGTGACCAAAAAAGGCACCGTAAAATCCAGAATGAAGCCGTGATAAATGGAAACAATGGCGTAATCCTTGCCTGAATTCCTGACAATAATAGGGAAAGTAGTGTCCATGGTGGTAGCGCCACCAGCAGAAATGGGCGACAATTTGCCAAAGTATTTAACTATCAAGGGAGCAAATAATAACGTAATAACTTCGCGCATAATATTGGAAAGTAAAGCAATTGTCCCCAATTCAATACCTTTATATTGGGTAATCAAAATGCTAGACAATGAATAATAACCAAATCCCGAACCGACAGCCAAACACTCGGAAATGCTTCTGTTTTTCAGGAAAAAGCTTACTGCCAATACCCCAAGTAATGTTCCAGCAATGGTCATCAGTGGCAAAAAGAGCAAGCGAGGATGCAAATGACGAAACTTACTGACTGAATTTGGGTCGTTGCCAATGCTGATACCCACCGAAAACATCAAAGCACAAAGCACGTAAAAACTGATATTGTAGGATAATATCTCTTGTGGAAAGAATCGGAAAATTCCGAGCAGCAATCCCACAGCAAAAAACGAAAGTATCACGAGGCTTGCTTTCATTTGTCGGTGAGTTTAGTGCGAACGGTAATCCAAAGCAACCATGCAAAAACCACACTGCCCAGTGTGCCGCCAGTTGCGAGCCAAAAAGCATGTAAGCCCAGCGTGCCGAATTGCCGCACCACAGTTTCATTGGCACCCACTTCTAGCCCAAGCAAAAACAATAATACCCAAACAAGTGTTAGAATGATTCGATGAATAAAACTTATTTTTATGCTCCGCAATGCGTAACCAAGCGCAATTCCTGCAAGCATAAAGGCGATGACGATGAACATTTTGTTAATGTGCTAATGAGTAAATGTGCCAATGAGTAAATGTAAGAGTGACTTTTGCTACTTTCATGAAGTGCAAAGATAGAGGAAATGTGTCAATATACTAATATTGAAATTAATCCTTGCCAAAAACTGATAAATGAGTACAAGATTCACTATGACAATTGCCAAAAATTGAGTAATTTTGCACCTTCAAAGTAGAGACACAAACATAAACTATAGAAATATAATAATCAACTAAATAATATGAGCAAAAAAGCATTATTAATGATTTTGGATGGCTGGGGAATTGGAAATCAAACCCATTCTAATGTCATTTTCAGCACCCCAACGCCTTACCTCGATTCGTTGGTGGCAAACTATCCTAACTCACAACTATTGGCTGCAGGCGAAGATGTTGGACTTCCTGAAGGTCAGATGGGTAACTCCGAAGTGGGTCACCTGAACATTGGCGCTGGCCGTGTGGTATATCAAGATTTGGTGAAAATCAACATTGCTTGCCGCGACAATAGCATTTTGCAAAACCCCGAAATTATCAGTGCATATTCTTATGCCCGTGAAAATAAAAAGAAAATCCATTTCTTGGGATTGGTTTCTGACGGTGGCGTTCACAGTTCCCTCGACCATTTATTCAAATTGTGCGACATTGCCAAAGAATATGGCGTAGATGATGCTTTTATTCATTGCTTTATGGACGGCCGCGATACCGACCCACGCAGCGGAAAAGGATTTTTGGAACAATTGGAACAACATACAGCCAAATCTGGCGGGAAAATTGCTTCGGTAATTGGCCGATATTACGCTATGGACCGCGACAAACGTTGGGACCGAGTGAAAAAATCGTACGATCTATTGGTAAATGGTGTTGGTGAACCTATAACCGATGTGGTTGCTGCCATTCAAGCGTCTTATGATGCCGGCGTTACCGATGAATTTGTGAATCCAATCGTGGCGATTGATGCTGCCGGAAAACCATTGGCAACCATTGAAGCTGGCGACGTGGTGATTTTCTTCAACTATCGTAATGACCGTGCCAAAGAATTGACCGTAGTCTTGACTCAAAAAGACATGCCGGAAGAAGGAATGCACACTATTCCATTGGAATATTACTGTATGACACCTTATGATTCGAGCTACAAAGGATTGCACGTGATTTTCGACAAAGACAATGTTCAAAATACCTTGGGAGAATATGTTTCTTCTTTGGGAATGAAACAATTGCGCATTGCTGAAACAGAAAAATTTGCTCACGTAACTTTCTTTTTCTCGGGCGGTCGCGAAAGTGAATTCGAAGGCGAAGAGCGCATTTTAGTGGCATCTCCCAAAGTGGCTACTTACGACCTTCAACCAGAAATGAGTGCACCCGAAGTGACTGAAAAATTGGTAGCTGCCATCAAAACACAGAAATTCGATTTTATCGCCCTTAACTTTGCCAATGGCGATATGGTGGGACACACAGGTATTTATGAAGCCATCCAGAAGGCGGTTACAACAGTTGATAATTGCGTGAAAGAAGTAGTTGAAACTGCCAAAGCAAATGATTACGAAGTGATTATCATTGCCGATCATGGTAATGCCGATTTTGCCGAAAATGCCGACGGTTCACCAAATACAGCTCACTCATTAAATCCGGTTCCATTTATTTATGTAACTGAAAACAAGAATGCAAAAGTAGAAAATGGTATTTTGGCCGATGTAGCTCCTTCAATTTGTCAGATTTTAGGCATTCCAAAACCAAAAGAAATGACCGGAAAAGGACTGATAATTAATGAATAATGTAGAAATGTAGAATGAATAATAAAAGACGCTGTAGGATTTTTCTTATGGCGTTTTTGTTTGATAACGCCAGAAATTATTTTCAATCTCGCAATAATAAGTTAAGAATTTCCTTTTGTCTGTAAACAATTTGTAAAACAATAGGATTAGAATAGTAGATTTACTACTTTTGTATGAGTTGGGCAGCTATAAGTTAAATTGAAATTGCTAAAATCAATTGATAATCAATCGGGATTATTGTTCTAACCACTTTAAAATGAGCAAAATGAAAAAAGTAAAAGTAAATGTAGAAAAAACACCCAACGGTTATTGTGCTAATTTGGATATAATTGATGGGTTTGTAGTTGCTGTAACAGGTTCATTTGTTGACCTAAAACGAGAAGTGATTGAAAGTATTCATTTTTATATTGAATGTGCCAAAAAGGACAAAGATAAATATCCCGCAGTTTTTGATGGTGAATATGAGCTAGATTATAAATTTACCGTAGAAAGTTTGTTGCATTTTTACAAGAAAATAATTGGGTTTTCTGCATTGGAGATGCTTACAGGGATAAACCAACGTCAGCTAAACCATTATGCTAGTGGAGTGAGTAAGCCTCTGCCAAGGCAAGCAAAAAAAATAGAAGTAGCATTTCATCAATTAGGAAAAGATTTACTATCTGTTTCCGTTTAGACTTTTAATATCTTAATTACTTATATACGTTTTTCAAAATCAAAACATGCTTCATCCCCTCCTCGATAGCTATCGGGATCGGGGTTAGGGGTCTCTTTTTTAAACAAAAAATCATGACATTAAGAAAAGCACTCGAACATCGCATCCTCGTTTTGGATGGCGCAATGGGTACAATGATACAACGATATAAACTTGGTGAAGCGGATTATCGTGGCACTCGTTTTGCCCAATGGGGAAGCCTTGTAAAAGGGAATAATGACTTGTTGGTACTAACACAGCCTGACATCATTAGCACCATTCACACCGAATACCTGGAAGCAGGAGCCGATATTATTGAGACAAACACTTTCAATGCGCAAACTATCTCGATGGATGATTACGGCATGGGTGAATTTGTGCGCGAAATAAATCTGGCTGGTGCACGATTGGCGCGTCAGGCTGCGGATGAATTTACTGCCAAGAACCCTGATAAACCTAGGTTTGTAGCTGGTGCTGTTGGTCCCACCAACAAAACAGCGTCCATGTCGCCCGACGTGAATAATCCTGATTTTCGTGCCGTAAGTTTTGATGATTTGGTGGTGGCTTACAAGGAGCAAATTCTTGCGCTGATTGAAGGTGGCGTTGATGCGTTGCTGATAGAAACAATTTTTGATACCTTGAATGCAAAAGCGGCCATTTTTGCTGCAGAAGAAGCCATGGTCGAACTGGGCAAACGAGTGGAAATCATGCTTTCGGCTACTGTTGCTGACAAGAGTGGACGTACATTGTCTGGTCAAACCATTCGTGCATTTTTGGCTTCCATTTCACATGCCAACTTGCTGTCGGTGGGATTGAATTGTTCATTTGGCGCTCATGATTTGAAACCGTATTTGCAGGAGATTGGAGCTCATTCATCATGGTATGTAAGTGCTTATCCTAATGCAGGTTTGCCCAATCAGTTTGGAGAATATGACGAATCGCCTGAAATGATGGCGGTGCAGGTGAAAGAGTATTTCGACGAACAACTGGTGAATATCATAGGTGGTTGTTGCGGAACTTCGCCGGCACACATTGCTGCTTACGGTGCTTTGATTGAGGGTGCGGCAGTGAGAAAAGTAAAAGCTGCCAGTACTAATTTGGAATTGAGTGGATTGGAATTATTGGAAATAAACAATGATACATTATTCGTCAACATCGGCGAGCGATGCAACGTGGCTGGTTCACGTATGTTTCTACGCTTGATTAATGAGAAAAAATACGAGGAAGCACTAACTATTGCCCGCAAGCAAGTGGAGGATGGTGCTCAAATCATTGATATCAACATGGATGATGCCATGTTGGAATCAAAACAGGAAATGGTTACTTTTCTAAATTTCCTGGCTTCAGAGCCCGAAATTTCGCGCGTTCCCATCATGATTGATTCTTCCAAATGGGAAGTGATTGAAGCGGGACTAAAATGCTTGCAAGGGAAATGTATCGTGAATTCTATCAGCTTAAAAGAAGGCGAAGAGGATTTCCTAAAAAAAGCAAGAAAAGTTCGTGCGTATGGAGCAGCCGTCATTGTTATGGCGTTTGACGAAAAAGGTCAGGCAGATAGCTTTGATAGGAAAACTCAGATTTGTAGTCGCGCCTATCATTTATTGGTTGATAAAATTGGTTTCCCGCCACAAGACATTATTTTTGACCCGAACGTATTGGCAATAGCCACAGGTATTGAGGAGCATAGTAATTATGGTGTTGATTTTATAAACGCCACTCGTTGGATAAAAGAAAACTTGCCATATGCTAAAATTAGTGGTGGTGTAAGTAATCTATCTTTCTCATTTCAAGGGAATAATGGTGTTCGTGAAGCCATTCACAGCGTGTTTCTATATTATGCCATTCAAGCTGGTATGGACATGGGAATTGTAAATGCAGGCATGTTGCAGATTTATGCTGACATTGAACCGGAAATGCTCGTACATGTTGAAGATATAGTACTCAATCGCCGCCCTGATGCTACTGAGCGCATGATTGAACTGGCCGAAAAAGTAAAAAATCAAGCTACTGGTGTGAAAGAGGAAAAAGTGGACGAATGGCGTTCGCGTCCATTGCAAGGTCGATTGGAATATGCTTTGATAAAAGGTATTAGCGACTATTTGGAAGAAGATTTAGCTGAAGCTTTGACACAATATGATACTGCTATTGATATAATTGAAAAGCCATTGATGAGCGGTATGAACATTGTGGGTGAATTGTTTGGTTCGGGGAAGATGTTTTTGCCTCAAGTGGTGAAAACGGCTCGTACAATGAAAAAGGCGGTAGCTATTATTCAGCCCGAAATCGAAAAACAGAAAGTGCCAGGACAAAGTTCGTCTGCTGGTAAATTTTTGATTGCTACAGTGAAAGGTGATGTACATGATATTGGAAAAAATATTGTGGCTGTGGTGTTGGCTTGTAACAACTTCGAAGTGATTGATTTGGGAGTAATGACTCCAACCGAAACCATTATTCGCCGAGCCATAGAAGAGAAAGTGGATATCGTTGGTCTGAGCGGATTGATAACTCCTTCGCTAGAGGAAATGACCATTGTGGCAGCCGAAATGCAAAAAGCAGGTATGACCATTCCATTGTTGATTGGTGGTGCTACCACTTCGAAAATTCATACAGCAGTGAAAATTGCCCCAAATTATAGTGGCCCGGTGATACACGTGAAAGATGCGTCGGTAAATACTTTTGTGGTAGCACAATTGATGAGCGATAAGAACCATCTGGCTTATGAAGCTGACATTGCCGCAGAATACGAAGTATTACGCCAGAAGCAAACTAAGAAACCCGATTTGTTGAGTTTGGAAGAAGCCAAGAAGCGGAGGCCAAATTTATTTTAGGTATAGAAAAGAATTGAAAAATAACGGCTGGATTTTAAACTATTCAGCCGTTTTTGTATCTGTCTAGCGCTGAATATAAACTTGAACCTAAAAAAATGAGCTGTCCGAAATTAATCGAACAGCTCATTTTATATTTAAAAGTCTTGAATTTTGACTTTCCTAATCTTACAATTGTGGTCCTGAAGGAATCAAAGCTTTAGCGGCTTCATTGTCACAATATTGTTCGAAGTTTTTGATGTATTTAGCAGCAAGTGATTTTGCTTTAGCTTCCCATTCTGCAACATCTGCATAAGTATCACGTGGATCAAGGATACCTGCGTCTACATTATTCAATGTTTTAGGAGCCACCAAGTTCAAAATTGGAACTTGTAAAGTTTCTACTGTTTCTATTGAGCCATCAATGATAGCATCGATAATAGCACGGGTGTTTTTCAAAGAAATACGTTTGCCAGTTCCGTTCCAACCTGTGTTTACCAAGTAAACTTTTGCATTGTGCTCTTTTGCTTTACCAATAAGCGTTTTTGCATACATAGTTGGGTGCAATGTCAAGAAAGCTTCACCAAATGCAGGAGAGAAAGAAGGAACTGGCTCAGTGATACCGCGTTCTGTTCCAGCTAATTTTGAAGTAAAGCCAGAAAGGAAGTGATATTGAGCTGAGTTCTCGTCCAAAATAGATACTGGAGGCAATACACCAAATGCATCAGCCGACAAGTAAATAATTTTGCTAGCGTGACCTGCACGTGAAGGAGAAACAATTTTGTTGATATGATAGATTGGGTAAGAAACACGTGTATTTTCTGTTTTAGAAGCAGCTGCTGAATAATCAGGAGTTCCGTCGGCCAATACAGTTACGTTTTCCAACAAAGCATCTCTGCGGATAGCTCTCCAGATATCTGGTTCTTTGTCCATTTCCAAATCGATAACTTTTGCATAGCAACCACCTTCGTAGTTAAATACGCCGTTGTCATCCCATCCGTGCTCATCATCACCGATTAGGTAACGTTTTGGGTCAGCAGAAAGTGTAGTTTTACCGGTTCCAGAAAGTCCGAAGAAAATAGCTACATCGCCATCTGCACCTACGTTGGCAGAACAGTGCATAGAAGCAATTCCGCGTAATGGTAAGTAATAGTTTTGTAAAGCAAAAATACCTTTTTTCATTTCACCACCGTACCATGTACCACCAATAACTTGCATTTTGGTAGTCAAGTTGAACAATGTGAACACTTCAGAGTTCAAACCTTGTTCTTTCCAGTTAGGGTTAGAAGTTTTAGAACCATTCAATGTTACAAAATCAGGTTCACCGTAGTTGGCCAATTCGTAATGTGAAGGACGGATAAACATGTTAGTAACAAAATGCGCTTGCCAAGCTACTTCCATGATAAAACGTACTTTCATACGAGTATCTTCGTTTGTACCGCAAAATGTATCAACAACATACAATTTTGTTGCTTTCGAAAGTTGAGCAGTTACCAAGTCTTTGCAATGGTCAAATACCTCTGGAGTTGTTGGACGGTTGATAGTTCCATCCCACCATAAATGCTCATCGGTTATTGCGTCTTTTACAAAAAATTTGTCTTTAGGAGAGCGACCGGTGAATTTACCTGTATCAACAGATATTGCACCTGAGTTTGTTAACACTCCTTTTTCAAAACCTTCGTTTTTTGGATCAACTTCAGCTTGGAAAAGAACTTCGTAAGAAGGATTGTGAACAACTTCGAAGTTGCCCGAAATACCATACTTTGATAAATCTAAGTTTGCCATTTTGTTATAATTAAATGATTCTATATTTGTTTGTTTATATATTTCTTTTTAATCCTCTTTTTGCGCCACAAAAGTACTACTTTTTTTGGTAGTACAAAAGGAAATAAAGAAATAATTCTTTATTCATGTATATATACATTTTTACTGTAATATATATTCATTTACACTATTTAAACG
>JBAXAD010000002.1:0-69538 GCA_037142715.1 Paludibacter sp.
TCAGATGAAGAAAAACAGGACCCGAACCACCAATGATGTGATTGACGAAATCAGAAAAAAGGTGGAAGGCTCGCAACCTGCACTCAAGGTTGATTTTGGTCAGGTAATTGGCGATATGTTGGGCGATTTGATGAGTTCTACGCAGCCCATTGAAGTGAAAATTTATGGCGACAATCAGCAAAAGTTACAAGAATTGGCGCGACAGATTGGTGAGATTACGAAACAGGTGAAAGGAACTGCCGACGTTTTCAATGGCATAACTATTGCTGGCCCGTCGGTGAACATTGAGCCCGATTATGAAAAGTTAGCGCAATTCAACATCACCACCACTGATTTTCAGAACCAGTTGCAAGCGCAGTTGGAAGGTAACGTGATTGGCAGCATTTATGAAAAAGAGCAACTTACCAACATACGGATGCTTTATCCCAATGCGGCAAACACTTCACTGGAGAAGCTGAAAGAAGCCACCGTTTTTATGCCCAACGGCAAGTTACAACCCATTTCGCAATTGGCTGACATTTCTGTTGATCCGGGAAGTGCAGAGATTGAACGCGAAAACTTGCAAAGTATGATTGCCGTTACTGCTCGACTGGACAACCGAGATTTGGGAAGTGTGATGAAAGATATTCAGCATGAAATAGGCAAAAAAGTTGACTTTCCACAAGGTTATCATGTCAGTTACGGTGGTGCTTACGAGGAACAAACAAAATCATTCAGCGAATTAATGTTGATTTTACTTACTGCCGTTTTGTTGGTTTTTGCCGTTATATTATTCTTGTTCAAAGACATAAAAATTTCATTTCTAATTATCTTTATATCTGTGTTGGGTATTTCGGGGAGTTTGATAGCGCTATTTATTACGGGAACGCCATTGAATGTGGGAAGCTACACAGGAATAATCATGATTATCGGAATCATCAGCGAAAATGCCATCTTTACGTTTCTGCAATTTCGCCAAAACATGGCATCGAACTCTACGCATCATGCCATTGTTTACGCCATTTCCACAAGGTTGCGACCTAAACTAATGACCGCACTGGGAGCTATTATTGCACTTATGCCCATTGCGTTAGGAATTGGAACCGGCGCACAATTGCACCAACCGTTGGCAATTGCTGTCATTGGTGGTTTTGTAATTGCAATGCCACTGTTGCTGATTGTTTATCCTACTTTGTTGCGATTGATTTATCACAAAGAGGAATAATGTTGAGTATTACTTTTTCAACAACTTGAGTGAACCTGACGAGCCATTTGCAAAATCAACATTCACGATATAACAACCTGCCAAAACTCTGTTGGTGTCAATTGAAAGTTGCGTTGATTTGACTCCATTTTCTTCTTTAATTTTGAGCCCTGTAAACGAATAAATCCTGACTTTTGAAATCCCAATCTCCGATTTTATGGTCAAGTTGTCACCTTGTAGTGGATTTGGATAGCATGTAAGCATCTCATTAGCTTTAATTTCGTCAACGGCTGAAGTGCAAGAAGTTGAAACGCCAGTTGTAGTATTTATACCGCTGCTGGCAGCCGAATAGGCAATAACAGCATTCCCTTTTCCACTTGGCAAAGTGATAGATGAACAGTTTTTAAATACGAGTCCATTCACAAAATTGGTTATTAAACCTGAGGTTGTAGCACCAATCTTCACATTATCGAAAACAATATTCTTTATCGGCATTTCGGGTAATCCATAGATTATGCCGGCAGTAGTGGAATTGGTAACGGTGATATTTTTAAAAGTGATATTTTTCCATTGAGGAGTGGTGGCCACTACTGTTCCTGCCACTTGTGCTGAAGCTGGATAGGGTTCATTGTCATACCAACTGGTGATATAAAACGGATATTTCACGTTGTTCATGGTCATGTTTGAATAAACAAAAGTTGAATCTGCACCGCCTCTGGTAATGTTCGATTTCAGACGAATACCATTCGTCGTTCCATTAAACGTACAGCTGTCAGCCTTGATATTCTGAACATTAACCGTGTAACTTCCCACCGACAATCCATGTCCAGTACCCATAGCACAGTTGGTGATGGTGATGTTCTGAGAATTGGTATTCATTGCCACATTATCATCGCCTACCGAAAGATTGCAATGAGTAATATTTATTCCAGTCCAATACCAGGTATCAATCGCATCAGTGTTTGGCGAAGTTGATGGCGCAGAAACGGTAATATTCGAAATAGTTCCGTTTGTACCAGAACTGCTACCACTTTGTCCGAGTGTGAGATGTACATTCGGCGCATTCTTAAGGGTAACGCTGTCAATCTGAACCGTGTTGCAAGCCTTAAAACGAATCATGCAAGGTCTTGATATGGCAGCGTTTGCTTTATAGGCAGCCCACCAAGCAGTTCCGTTCCCTTCAATAGTTCCGGTGCCACTGATTTTTATATTGCTCAGATTTTGTCCAAAAATAAAATTATTATAGGAATCTGCAGTACCATTGTTGGGATATGAACCTACAGGGGTTCCATTGCCTGTACCATAAGGCATTAATTGCAATATAGCACCTTTTGAAAGATACAAATTGACATTGCTTTTCATGGTAATGGGGCCGCTCAGAAATGTTTCGGCAGGAATCACCACTGTTCCACCACCAGCAACATTGGCAGCAGTAATGGCAGCATTGATAGCTGTCGAATTATCCAAACTAGTAGAAATAGCTCCATAATTCGTAATCAAAAATTGAGTAGCCGGAATAACTGGTAATGAAATGGCTGCATTAAGCGATGGTAAATGCAAGCTGATGAATAAGTAAAAAATAAAAAGGATTTTATTACATTTCATGGTGATAAATGATTTACTTTGTCAATTAGATTCGACACAAAAGTAAAGCATTATATCTGATAAGATGTTCAAAAAATGACATATTATAGTGGAGTTATTGGTATTCTGCCATCTGGAACTTGATAAATTAAGGCGAGTTGAATACTTACTTTGTTCAATAGGATTTATCTTATTGAACTTATCAAAACAAACAACTTAGGTGGTTTATTTTTGTGAAAGTTACATTATTCCAATACCCTTTGCACCGAGTTTATCTCTTTGATTTTGATGATATTGCGACACAAATTATTGATATCTTCGGTGTCGTGTACATAAATATAGAATCGGCCTACAAAAATGCCGGCATCAGTTTCGATGTTCATCTTGTTGATGTTCACATCATGCTCTTCGGTAATAACTTTGAGAATTTGAATGAGAATACCCTTTTTATCAATACCCTTTATTTCAAGCACTTCCACAAATGATTGCACCTTGTGAGTTGCCCATTCGGCAGATACAATTCGTTCGCCATAGCTAGTTTTCAACTTGTCGGCCACCGAACATTGTCGCTTGTGAATGATAACCATTTCGGCATCATCTACATAACCGAGCACATCATCGCCCGGAATTGGATGACAACAATCAGCCAGTTTATAGTTTTTTCCAACATTTTCCTCGGTAAGTTTAATTGATTTTTTGCGGTCTATCTTGCTGTCAATGCTTACCGTTGGCCCTTGTTTATTTTCAGACGAGCCTCCAAATGGGTTTTTCAAATACTTTACAAAAACGTTCTGACTTTTGGGCTTAAATACAATTTTACTTATTTCATTGAGGTTCAACACGCCTTTTCCTGCCTGCAAATATAGTTCATTGCGCTGCGTAAAATTGAAATGATTGAGAATACGAACCAAATTTTCATTCTCAGGCTTTAATTCAATAGCTGCCAATGCTTCTTCAATTCGTTTTTGACCCAACGCAACAAGATGTTTTTCTTCTCTTTTGAATAATATTTTCAGCTTGGCTTTTGCTTTGGCAGTGGTTACATAATCGAGCCATTCAAACTGGGGAGTTTGTTTTTTTGTGGTCAAAATTTCCACCTGATCGCCACTGTTAAGAGTGTAACTTAGCGGAACAAGCTTGTGATTTACCTTTGCCCCAATGCAGTGGTTACCCAAATCGGAGTGCAGAAAAAAAGCAAAATCTAGCGCAGTGGCACCTTGAGCAATGGTTTTTATTTCGCCCCGTGGTGTAAATACAAATATCTCAGACGCAAAAAGATTGAGTTTGAAAGTATCCATAAAGTCGATGGCATTCGGCTCTGGATGTTCCAACAGTTCCTTGATGGTCTTCATCCATTTGTCGAGCTCCGACTCGTCTTGCAGCCCAGATTTATATTTCCAGTGTGCTGCCAGCCCCTTTTCGGCAATATCGTTCATTCGCTCGCTGCGAATCTGAATTTCCACCCATTTTCCGCCTGGAGCCATTACCGTAACGTGCAAAGCTTCATAACCATTTGCTTTTGGCGTACTTACCCAGTCTCTAATACGCTCTGGATGTGGCTTATAAAGTGCGGTGATGGCAGAATAAAGCATCCAACATTGGTCTTTTTCATTCATTCCTTCGCGAGGTTTGAAAATAATACGCAAGGCCAAAATGTCGTAAACCTCCTCGAATGGGATATTGCGAGCAGCCATTTTTCTGGAAATGGAATAAACCGACTTGATACGTGCACGCAGTTTAAACTGGTAGCCCATCTCGGTCAACTTATTATCTATAGGCTTCGAGAATTCTTTGTAGAAACGGTTTCGGGCATCTTCATCAACCGCCAACAAGTTTTCAATTTCTTGATAGGTTTCTGGATGTTCAAATTTAAAACTCAGATTCTCAAGTTCTGTTTTGATGCCAAATAATCCCAACCGATGTGCCAGTGGTGCATAAATGTATTGCGTTTCGCCAGCAATTTTAAATTGTTTGGCCAATGGCATGGAACCCAAAGTTCGCATGTTGTGGAGTCGGTCGGCTATTTTTATGAGGATAACACGGATATCATCCGACATGGTAAGCAGCAATTTGCGGAAATTCTCAGCTTGTTCAGAAGCCTTTTCAGCAAAAACGCCACCAGAAATCTTGGTCAATCCGTCAACAATTTGTGCAATTTTTGGCCCAAAAAGATTGGAAATATCTTCGACTGTATAATCTGTATCTTCCACCACATCGTGAAGTAAAGCAGAACAAATGGAGGTAGACCCCAAACCAATTTCCTTCACCACAATGCGCGCCACCGCCAGTGGATGCATTATATATGCCTCACCCGAGCGTCTTTTTATACCCTTGTGAGCGGTATTTGCAAAGTTGAAAGCCTTGGTAACAAGCTCCACTTTTTGACGGTGATTGGTTTTGGCGTAATCATCCAGTAATGCTTCAAATTCTCTTTGAATCAGTTCCTCTTCGTTGTTCGGTTCTAGTTTTGTTGTCAGCGGCATAAATTATTTTTTTTCAGTCGACTGCTTACAGTCTAATAATCAGGTTTGAGGAGATATTTTTATTTTATTCGTACTATTTTGAAAATCAATTAAATCATTAAAATGAGACGTCTTAACTACAAACTACTAGCTACAATCTAATATCCTGCCAGCAACAAACTTATATCATTTGAAACCAGCCCAAAATACTCACCAATGAGTCTATTCACCACAATCCCTTCATAAACATATGCACCATTACGAAATCCTATACTTTCTGTAATGGCAGATTTAACGCTGCCAGACTTGCCTATTTTCAGGAGAATGGGTGCAAATATATTGCTCAAAGCCATGGAGGAAGTACGAGCCACACGGGCTGAAATATTGGGCACACAGTAATGAATAATGCCGTGTTTCTCAAATATCGGATTTTGCAACGTTCTGCATTCAGAGGTTTCGAAACATCCACCTTGATCCACACTTAAATCGATAACAATTGCACCAGTTTTCATGGTTTTCACCAACTCTTCCGACACCATAAACCGCTCAGAATGATTAATAAAACGTAGGTTTGCAATCACTGCATCGGCCGAAGCCAAAGCCTTGAAAAGTACTGCTGGATGAATTACCGATGTAAATATTTTTTGACCCAAATAATGTTGTAGCTTGCGGAGCTTGTTAATGTCGTGGTCAAAAACCTTCACCAACGCACCCAATGCCATTGCTGTTCGAGCAGCCACAGTTCCTGCAATTCCGGCTCCTAAGATCAGCACTTCAGGCGGTGAAATACCGGCCACTCCACCCAACAATAATCCTTTTCCGCCACGCTCGTTGCTCATCAATTCGGCCGCAACAGCTATGGCTGTATTACCTTCAATTTCGGAGATGGAACTCACCACCGGAAATGCATTTTGTTCATCCCTAATCAGCTCATAAGCCACTGCATTCATCTTTTTCTTCATCATCAATTTAATGCAGGCAGAAGACATATTACTCAATTGCAGCATTGAAAAAACAGTTGAACGGTCGTGCATCAAATTCAATTCTTTAACAGTGGGCGGTGCAATTTTCAATACCATATCAGCTCCAAAAACTTCCGCAGCACTATCAACCATAAACGCACCGGCCTCGCTATATTGCAAATCGGAATAAGACATGGGCTCTCCAGCACCACGCTGCACATACACGCTATGACCTTCCTCAGTTACAATCGCAACTCCCTCTGGTGTAAGGGCCAATCGTGTTTCCGCATTGGCATTTTCCTTGGGAAGTCCAATAGACAAACGTGGCTGTCGGGCTATTTCACGCAACAAGGACTCTTCCGGAAAAAAACTATTTTGCTCTTTTGGTTCGTGTCTCATGGGGTGTAATTTTGGATTGACTACAAATTTAAGGACTATTGTTGATAAAACCAAATTTGAAGGCGAAAAGTTTTCGGGAAGACGGAGTTCCACTCCGTCTTGACAGAGTTCACTCTGTCTCCTTTGACGGAGTGGACTCCTACAGCCTAGTCAATATCAACGGAGTGGAACTCCGTCTTCCCGTCTTCCCAAAAACAACCTTGTTCCTTTCCATTCCCGCCAATCTTTCACCAAACCTGCTGCAATTGGATTTTTAATTGTATAATTTATAGCATTGTAAAGATGAAGGTTATCTCTAATGGTGGTGTCAAAACTTTCATTGTGCCAAAGGCTTCCAGTTCTATTTTCAAGCTTGTTTATTCCGTTGGCCGAAAATTGTTTCACTGATTTTAATATGTCTTGTAAATACGCCGACTCGCAATTTTCATCTTTATCAAATACCCTGAAAACCCAATGCACATGATTTGACATCACACAAAGCGCATAATTCTCAAGCTTCTTCCCCTCCCAAAAACATAGCGCATTGATTACTGTTTGCGTGTTTTCATCTTTGGATAAATCAACAATGAACTCAGTTTGAAGATGAAGCAAATCGTCATAAGCCTTTAGGTATTTCTTTCGAATTTTTGAGTATTCAAATTTCAACTCATTGATTATTTTGTCGTCAGTTTTCCTTGATATAGCACTATCTATCTTGTTATTTAGTTCTTTTAGCTGTTTCGAGTAGCTCTCTAATGCCTTTGGAGGAACAGCATCTTTGATGCACCATGTTACAAAATAAGCTTGTCCTGGTTGCTGAAAGTGAGGAAGATGTCGGCGATAAAATTCTTTCTTCTCCATGATGGGTTTGATTTGGTTTGCGAAGATAGTGATTTTTTGGGGAAGACGGACTTCCAGTCCGTCAAAAGTTTGCAGCGATGGAGTAGAACTCCGTCTTCTTTGACAGAGTGGAACTCTGTCTTCCCGTCTTCCCGTCATCCCATCCATCTTTTTTACTACCTTTGCAGCTTCAAAATAAATCCATGGAAAAGAAAAAAATGATAGGGCATATCGCCCTTTTAACTGCAAATATAATTTTCGGGTTGAACACCACCATTTCTCGTACATTAATGCCACAAACGCTTAGTCCGTATACACTTACTTTTTTCAGGTTGGCAGGTGCTATGATATTATTTTGGACAGTTTCCTTGTTTGTAAAACGAGAATACGTACCAGCAAAAGATATTTTATTGTTGTTTTTCGCTTCCATATTTGCTTTGGTACTCAATCAATTGCCTTATTTTGTGGGTTTGTCCATCACTTCGCCCATCGATGCGTCTATAGTTGTAACCACTTTGCCTATCCTCACCATGATATTGGCAGCCATCGTTATCAAAGAACCCATTACCTTGATGAAAGCCGTGGGGGTTTTGGTGGGTGCATCGGGAGCTTTGTTGTTGGTTTTCAGCAGTCATGCGCCCAAAGTGGGTGAAAGTAATTTCTGGGGAAATGTCATTGTTCTATCGGCTGTGTTTTCGTTTGCCATCTATCTCACCGTTTTCAAAAGACTCATTTCGCGCTATTCACCTATCACTATCATGAAGTGGATGTTCCTGTTTGCCACCATTGTATGCTATCCATTTTGCCACAAATCATTGATGCAAACTGATTATGCAAACTTCAGCACAAGCGTTTATTTGCGAATCACTTACGTGGTTGTACTATCCACTTTCATTACATATATGCTCATTGCCATTGGTCAAAAAGTATTGCGCCCCACCACTTTCAGCATGTACAATTATGTGCAACCCATTGTGGCATCATTCGCAGCCGTTTTTATTGGAATGGATAGCTTTGGCGTTGAAAAAGCCATGGCGGCAGTATTGGTTTTTGCAGGTGTGCACATTGTTACCCAAAGTAAATCGAGGGTACAAATGGAAGCGGAACAGAAATAAATATTATTTGCTTTGCGTTATAGATAGTTATTTGCCTGTGGCGTTATTTTTTAATCTATAAACGTGGAATTATTATTCATTGAAGAAAATCCTTAAAGAGTTTCTTATTTCAAAGACTGAAAAAAGCTTACAAACAAAAAACTCTTTAATGCCTGCATACCTTTGGTAGGTCTCATAATACTCAACTATTAAAGGATTTTTGAGTCAAAGATAAAATGACTGAAGCTTTTTTAGACACCTCATCGTTTTATCGCCAACTTAGCGTATTAAATACCGTTTGCAAAAAAAATCAATCATCTGCCTATAGAACATTTTGTCAATGAAAATGAACTTATTTGAACTTTATGAATGATATGTGTGTTTAAAACTATTATTATGACAATATCTCAACTTGCATTTATAAAAACGCAAAGAAAATAGCCACACCGCATTCTTTTGTATAAATACAACATTTTTATTTCAAAAACATCCGTATTTTCAAAAATAATTATATCTTTGTCGGCTAATTTTATCGCAAAAGACGGCTATAACGTTTTTTGTAACAATAATTTAACGCCAATTTAACGGCGCTGAATGCAGAAAGCATTTATCTTTGCAGTCCTTTATTTTTTAGAACTAACACAAACAATTCATATCACTATTCAAACACAAACAACATGAGAAAAAAAATTACTATTTTAAAAACATTGCTTCTGGCTGTCGTGTTGATAGTGGGAAGTGGGAATGCGTGGGGACAATTATTAGTCAATGAAGATTGTACAGCAGCTACAACGACAAAAAGCACTGCAACTGCAATAGCCTCTGGTGGTCTCGGATGGAGTTCAAACGGCTCAGGAACAACAACTTTCATCGTTCAAAACACTTCACCTATTACTTATACAGGCTACAATGGCGGGGGTGGAAATTATATAGCAGTAACTAAAGGGAATAGTACAAGTATAAATGTTGGCCCTACTTTCAGTGCAACAGCTTCAACCAACACATTCTTTTATTCTTTTTTGATAAATGTTGGAACTTTACCAACGGCATCACAATACTTTGCAGCTTTGTCAACAACAATCTCATCTGGTTCGTATTTAGCAAAATTATACATTCAAAATGCTACAGGGGGATATAATTTAGGTATATCAAAATTTGCTTCAACAGGAAGTTATAAATCTTCACCAACTTTATTAACTGCCGGGACGACTTATTTAGTTGTTGTTCGATATACTTATTCAACAGGCAATTCAACAGATGATCAAATGTACTTATGGATTAATCCAACAACATCAAGTGAGCCAATTACTAGTTCAGCTGAAATTAGTGACATAACAGGGAGCGATGGTAGTTCTTTAGCTAGTAATGGCGTTTTTACACTTCGAAATTCTGCTAGCTCATATCCAAGTTATTCTATAGATGGTATAAAAGTTGCTTATGGATCAAACACAGCAACAGCATGGACAAACCTAGGTGCTGGGTCTACTTTGGCCACACCTCCAACCCTCACAGCTGATGCCACTGCCAATACGGTTGATAATAATTTAGATATAACATTTACAGAGGATGCCGTTTGGAGAAATGCAATATCAGCAGTAAAAATTGGCACAACTGCATTAACTCTTACTACCGATTATGTAATAACATCAGGAAATATCCAATTAAAACCATCCGGTCTTAATGCATTATTGACAGCCTCAGGCTCTAAGGCGATAACTGTTGTTGCCACAGGTTATACAGATGCCACAGTAGCACAAGTTATTAATGCTGGAGCGATGAGTACTGCAAATTCTACTGCCACAATAAGTTCAGCATTAGCACCGAATACAACTAGTACTATTACTTGTACTGCTAAAGATAAATATAATAATTTAGTACAAGGATATGAATTCGGTTGGCAATCTGCTGTAACAAATACGACTGCTACCACTACCGAATCTTATACTACTGGAGGTGTTGCAAAATCAGTTTCTGATTTTGGTGCTTTGACACTAACCAATACTTTAGGTGTGTCTACTTTAACTGTTACCTTGCCAACTACTATAGATGCAAATGATGGTATTAGCATTCAAATACAGACAAACGATTTAAGTACAAATTTAAGTTCTGCTTTTAGCTATTCACAATTGTCACCCCAAACAATTACATTCGATGCCTTATCCAATGTAACTTATGGTGACGCAAATATCACTTTGGGAGCAAAAGCCAGCTCAGACTTAACCGTAACTTATCAAAGTTCTAACACAGCAGTTGCAACGGTTTCGGGGAATATAGTAACCATTGTTGGTGCAGGTTCAACCAACATTACTGCTTCACAAACTGGTAATGGAAGTTACAATGCTGCAACAAATGTAATTCAATCACTCACTGTGAATGCAAAAATACTAACGTTGCCAGATGCAGCTGTTACAAGCAAAACCTATACAGGAACTAACGCTGCAGTAATTACAGGAACGTTAACTGGCGTAATCAATGCAGATGCGGTAACATTGAATGGTACAGGCACCTTTACAGATGTAAATGTAGCAGACAACATTGCAGTAACTTCTACATCTACGTTAGGTGGAACAAAAGCTGGAAATTATACGCTAACACAACCTACAAGTTTGACAGGCAGTATAACCAAAGCTTCTCAAACAATTAATTTGGGGACTTTAACAGCAAATAGTGGCGATGCAGACTTTTCTCCTGGTGCAACTTCGGCAACTTCAGCAACAAATGCAATTACATATACAAGTTCAAATGAAGCAGTAGCTACTATTGTAGGAAATTTAATTCACATTGTTGGAGTAGGAACTAGTGATATTACTGCCTCACAAGCTGCAAGTGCAAATTATACTGCTGCATTGGATGTAGTTAAAACGCTAACAATTTCTTCATTTGCTGGTCCAAATGTAATTATTACTCAAGCATATGGTGCTGGTGGTAATTCTGGGGCTACTTATTCAAATGATTATGTAGAACTTTATAATACAACGAGTCAGAGCATTGATATAACTGGATGGAGCATTCAATATTATACTTCAGCAGGAACAGCAGTGATAACAGTATTTACACTTCCTACAAATTCAACAATAAAACCATACAATTATTTTTTAATTCAATGTTCTGGTGGTGCTATTGGTACTGCTCTACCGACACCTGATGCAACTGCATCTACTATTTCAATGAGTTCTACTTCTGGTAAAATTGTTTTATATAACAATAATACTTCACACGCATTAGCTAATACTACTTCTTCTAGCTCTGTAACTGGAATTACAGGATATGTTGATTACATACCCTACGGTGCATCAGCTGTACCAATACTCGGTAGTTCCACAGTTGATTTATCTACTACTTTAGCAGCATTGCGTAAAAGTACAACAAGTTACAAATACACCAATAATATTGGAGCAGATTTTAGTGTTGTCGCTCCAAACCCTAGAAATTCAGGTTTTACAACTAGTGTTAATCAACTCACAAGTAATTTTTTATCAATTTCAACACTCAACGGCAAAATTCAACTGAATGCATCGGCTGGTGAAACAGTAAACATTTACAATGCCATTGGACAACAATTGCTTAGTAAAGTAGCTGTGGAAGGATTGAATACAATTGCAGTTACAGCACGTGGTGTGGTGATTGTGAAAGTTGGCAACCGAGTGGCAAAAGTGATACTATAACAGTTATCAGTTCTCAATAAAAAAGGTCATCCAGTACTGGATGACCTTTTTTTAGTTATGAGATTGTCTAGTCCTGAATTAGCGTTACACAAAAAAGAATGGTTTTATCCTTACCTTTTGGGGGTGTAAGATAAAACCATTCAAGGTGTAAACAAATAAACAAATTAATCTAAGGTGTACTTTTAATGGGATAATCTATTATGATAATGTTCCATATTGTCAATTTAAAACATCCGTATTATTTTTTCAATACCAATGTTCGGAAGAAAAACTAACACATTTTGATTTATTGGCAGCAGACATTTTTTCCAATTCCATAGCCAGATAATTGGATCTTGCCGCCTCAGCTTCTACTTCTGCCTTTTCTTGCTTTGCTAAAAAATCACTGTGTGTGTGTGATTCAAGAGCCTTAGCCTTTTCCACTGCTTCCAGAATTTCAATCTCTTTAATTTCTAACAATTCTACTTTTACACCCCAATTTTGCGCTACGTTTTGAATATCTTCCCTGAGTTGTTCATTAATTGCGACTCTGTTCGAAACCAATTCATCAAGGTTGAATAAACTCATTGTATTGTGCACTGTTCTTCTCGAATACTGATACACGGCCAAATTATAATCAAACACCTTTGTAACTGCATTTTGTGGATCAACGATTTTATACCAAAGCACCGCCTTAACCTTAACGTTTATGTTGTCTTTTGTGATTGTAACTTGCTGTCTTAGCTCAATAGTTTTGGTTCTAATATCGATCTGTTTCTGCTTATCAAAAAATGGAATTAACCAATATATACCAGGTCCTTTTACAGAATGGAATCGTCCAAACCGAAACAATACACCACGTTGTGTATCTTGTGTTATACGCACTCCCGATAGCAGTACAGCTGCAACAATGATTAAATTAATTATGAGTTCCATGTTAAGTAGATTAGAATTATTAAACAATTGAAAAGATAAAATTTTGTAAATGGTTTGGCTATTAAAATAAACTTTAGATTTTCGCCGCTTGTTTCAATTTCGAACAAAACATTGAGCGATTTGCTTTTTTAGAATTCAATGGAAAGTTAGTTCCTGGATAAACAAATTGGTCCCATTTTGAATTTGAACCCTATTTACTCCCTTGGTAGGAACTCTAATTTTCACTATTTCTGAACCATTACTTTTCACTGATTTTACTATAACGCCCTTGTTATCGTACACTGATAGAATTGATAAACTATTGACATGAGTAAGATCAGCAATTAACAAACTCCCTTGACTGTAAACATCAACTCCTACTGTTTCAAATTGCTCATTATCAAATGTGTTTACTTGTCCAAATACAATTTCATTTCCTACGTTGTGTGTTTGCTCTGACATAATTGTTGCGATTTAAAGATTAGTTAATAGATAGGTCCGGTTTAAGAAGTAAATATCTCATTATTATTGCTAATAATGAGATATTTTTAGAGCTGAATTGGCATATTTTTCGCTTTAAGTAGCGCTTAACCAAACATTTACTCTTCTTGAATTAAATTGTGTGTTCTTCATAGATATTGATAAATGCGAAATGACAAACGTTAGTAAGACAGTCAATTGAAATTGTAATTTTTGATTGTATAATCTATTTGCAAAAATAGGGCAAATTTGTTTTCGGATCAATATCGCAAACCCTAATAATTTATAGGTGTAAACCCTAATAAAGTATTGAGCTATATTTATTTACACAAATAGAGATATCTTTATGGAATATGGAAGGTTTAGTGGCAATTTATTAGATTTTGACCCAAATAAAGCATAAAAAACAGGATGGCATGCATTAGCACTACAAACCGATTGACAAGTGGGAAGTAAGTGTAAACTATTAGTAGTTTATTGGAAATAGATTGCGGGAAAAGCTATAAAAAGGCTAACTTGTTATTTGTCAACCTTGTAATATGTAAACCCTGAAAAGTAGAATCGGAAAGAAGAAATTAGTAGCGGAGTGCCCATTACAATATATCCAACAGAAAGATAAATGGGTGATACAATGCCTGTTGTCCGCAACAAAACGCCCAGAGTCATCATTGGCACCATCATCGTATACCCTTTCCAGTTGAAAAATGAGAAGAAACAAGGACGTTCATGTTTTATTTCTTTGATTCGCGCAATGTGTTTGGAGGAAATTGCAGAAAACATTTTAGCATAGAATAAGAGTCCTGCAATGATACTCAATATTGTTTTTAACCAAATCCATTCTGGGTTGAGCAACATCATGCCATAACCTCTGAATAAAAGGATTCCACCGGCAAATGTCCACACAATGGCGGCTACAAATAGTAGATAACGTTTTGGAATGCCTGGTTTGAGGGACTTTAGAATGGAGTTGATGTTGGTCATGACTATTGAAACGTTGCAATGTTCTGATTGAGCCACAAAATTACTTTATTTTTTCGTTATTGCAATCCACAAAATCGGCCGTGCCGCTGGCAATTGCAGAATTTCACAGTCTTCCATTTCTTCATTCTATAATTTCTCAATTCTTCCCCTTTTGTGCGATTGGTATTTTTTCAGTACTTTTGTCAAAATTTTCTCTTATGGCATTTGATATCGTATTAGTTGGTTATGTGGCAGGCTTCTGCACTGCACTAGCTCAATTCCCTCAGGCCTTCAAAGTAATTAAAACAGGTGAGACCCACAGCATATCGTTGGGTATGTATTTAATAATGACTTTCGGAATTTTCTTTTGGTTTTTATACGGGCTTCTTATTCCAGACTTTCCGATGATAATTGCCAATTTCGTTTGCTTGATTCCATCGTTATATATATTGTATATCACCATTCGAAATTTGAACAAAATACAAAAATAACGGATATGAAACACATTCAGATAATCAACGGTCCAAACCTCAATTTGCTTGGAAAACGGGAACCTACTGTATATGGCAATCAAACATTTGATGCATACCTGATGGAACTCAAAGCACAATTTCCGGATGTGGAAATTGATTATTTTCAGTCCAACACCGAAGGCGCGTTAATCGACAAAATACACGAAGTGGGCTTTAGTTACGATGGAATTATCCTCAATGCTGGGGCTTATACGCATACTTCCATTGCCATTGCCGACGCCATTCGTTCCATTACAGTTCCAGTTTTGGAAGTTCATATTTCCAATGTCTTCAAGCGTGAAACTTATCGCCATCACTCCTATTTGTCTGAAGCCTGCAAAGGTTGCATCGTAGGTTTTGGTATGGATTCCTACCGTTTGGCACTGGATGCCATATTACATTTCTAATAAATTAAATTTCTGTACATAACTTTTCATTTCCCTTTGTGTTAAGGTAGGGGGAAATAGATATTAAATAAAAAAAAGAATTTCTATGTTGTCAAAATCGACTAAAATCGTTGCTACCATTAGCGACAAAAACTGTGAAGTAGAATTTCTGCGCGAAATGTATGCAGAAGGTATGAATGTTGTTCGTATGAATTCGGCACATTTACAAAGTGAAGGTTTTCTGAAAATCATAAATAATGTGCGTGCTGTTAGTAACCATATTGCCATATTGATGGACACCAAAGGCCCTGAAGTGCGCACAACAATTGCCGAGAATGATGCCATTGAATTAAAAACTGGCGACATTGTGAAAGTAGTTGGTAATCCCGACTTAATATCTACCAATGAATGCGTGTCGGTAAATTATCCGTTTTTTGTTCGCGATTTGAATGTTGATGACGATATTCTATTTGATGATGGTGAGATTGACTTGAAAGTTGAATCGAAGGATGAAAACTGTCTGTATTGCAAAGTGTTGAACGATGGAACATTGGGAAGTCGCAAAAGCGTAAACGTTCCTGGCGTGCGCATCAACTTGCCTTCATTGACAGAAAAAGACCGCAAGAATGTGCTTTTTGCCATTGAAAACAACCTAGATTTTATTGCACACTCTTTTGTACGCAACAAACAAGATTTGCTTGATATTCAACAAATCCTTGATGCACACAATAGCCCCATTAAAATCATTTCCAAAATTGAAAATCAAGAAGGTGTAGACAATATTGATGAAATTCTTGAATATACTTACGGCGTAATGATTGCCCGTGGTGACTTGGGAATAGAAGTGGCTCAGGAAAAAATTCCTGGCATTCAACGCCGCTTGATTCGCAAATGTGTGCAAGCAAAGAAACCGGTTATCGTAGCTACACAAATGCTTCACTCGATGATTAAAAACCCACGCCCAACCCGTGCGGAAGTAACAGATATTGCGAATGCAATTTATTACCGTACTGATGCATTGATGCTTAGTGGCGAAACTGCTTACGGAAAATATCCAGTGGAATCGGTTCGCACCATGGCAAAAATTGCCAAGGAAGCCGAAAAAACAAAACTATCTGAAAATGATATTCCAATCAACATGAGTACCAGCGACATCACTTCGTTTTTGGCGAATGCTGCCAACGAAGCGAGTGTGAAGATTGGCACAAAAGCCATTATTACTGACACTTACAGCGGGAAAACGGCTCGTCACTTGGCTGCATACCGTGGCACAAATCCGATTTTGGCCATTTGCTATATCGAAAAAACAACCCGCGAATTGGCTTTATCTTATGGTGTTTTTCCAGTATTCCAAACGGACAAAGGAAATACGCAACAATATTTTATTGCTGGATTACAAGCGTATATCAAAAATGGCATTCTAAAACCTGAAGACTACGTAAGTTACCTAAGTGGTAGTTTCGGTGAAGGATTTGGAACGACATTCCTGGAAGTGAACCGGGTTGACAAGATTTTGGAATCGAGAGAAAAATACATTCTCCCAAATTTCTAATAACAAATCTTACAAAAGGCGTTTTTCTGAAACGCCTTTTGTTTGTGTAAAATTCTCTTCTACATCAATTAAACCATTGACGTTTTGAATGGTCTAACGAAAACTATTTACAAAAAAACAACACAATCATTTATTCTTCTCGTACAACTTATTGCTTCATGAAAAAGATTCTGACTTTCATTCTATTGATTTATATTGCATTACCACTTTTGGCAACAAGCGAAATTTCAGGGAAAATAATTGATGGCGGCACACAAACTCCGCTCGACTTTGTAAATGTAGCTTTGTTCAAGCAAGGATCCGAGGTTCCAACCACAGGAGTTAGTTCCGACAAAGCTGGCGCATTTACAATTCCAGCTGTTGCCAATGGCAGATATGTGCTTAGAGTTAGTTTTATTGGATATAACCCTGTAAATCAGAATATAAATGTAAATGGGAAATCAATAAATATTGGTACAATCAAAATGCTGGAAGACAGCAAAAAGTTGGACGAGGTGATAGTGGTTGGGCAGGGCTCTCAAATGCGCTTTGATGTTGACAAAAAGATTTATAGCGTAGACCAAAGCATTGCAGCAGCTGGCGGTTCTGCATCGGATGTATTGAAGAATATCCCGTCGGTAAAGGTTGATAATGAAGGAAATGTATCGCTGCGCAAGGATGCCAACGTGGAAGTGTGGGTGAACGGTAAACCATCGGGCCTGACTGCTGACAACCGCGCGCAAGTGTTGCAACAAATGCCCGCAGAAAGCATTGAATCCATTGAGATTATGACCAATCCGTCGGCAAAGTTTAATCCCGAAGGTACAGCTGGAATTATCAATTTGGTGATGAAGAAGAACCGAAAAGCGGGCTATTATGGTAGTCTTTCGGGTGGTTTAATGTATCCAACCGGAGCAAAACTGGGTGGCTCACTTGGTGCAAATATCAATTATAGCAGTTCCAAAGTGGATGCATACTTAAACATTGGCTATCGCGCCATGTCATTTAAAGGTGGTGGCTATAATGACAGATATAATTACGGAACCGATACTACCCGCTTGTACCAAACAAATGTTTCGGGACATGCATTTTCAGGATTATTTATGCGCGCTGGAATTGATTATCATTTGGACGACAAAAATACGATTGGCGTTTCGGGGTTTGGAATGGCAGGTAGCGGAAGTGGCACGGACAAAATAAATTACTTGAAAACAGATGTTTATCCCTTAACGACATTGGCTGATTATAACCGGAATAACATTGGTACGGGTACTCGTCCAAGTCTGAATATGAACTTGGATTACAAACATGACTTCGACAAAAAAGGAACAAATTTGATGGCTAGCGTTGCCTACTCAACGCATACGAGAGGTGGCGACAACCAATACTTACAAACAGACAATTTGTCAAACTATAGCTCAGACATTACACAATCATCAACAAGCAAGAATAATGAGTTGATGTTTAAATTGGATTATACCAATAAATTTACCGAATCGAGTAGATTGGAAGCAGGAATGCAAAGTACCATAAGTGATCGGTTGAGTAACGCTTCTGCTTTAAACAATGTAACGCAGGCTCCGCTTTTGACTTATAATAACGTATTCGACTACAACGAGCAAATCCATGCTGCCTATCTAACTTATGGTGACCGGTTTGACAAACTCAGCGTACAAGTTGGTATGCGTGCCGAATATATGAAAAAGGAATCCTCAAATACTGCTGTTTCGAAATATTCGACTTTGGATACGATACAAACCATAAATACGCCAGCCACCATTCAATTTTTTCCAAGCATGTATTTATCCTACTCATTGCCCAATAACAACGAATTACAACTGAATTACACCCGACGAGTGAATCGCCCACGCGGCAGACAAATAAACCCATTTCGCGATTATTCCGACTCAACAAACATCACTTATGGTAAACCTGATTTAGCGCCAGAATATTCTTCTTCATTTGAATTCAATTATATGAAAACATGGGATAATCATTCTATTTCGGCCTCAGCATATTACCGATTTACGGATAATGTAATTGAAGATGTGCGCTTTATAAATGCTGGAGTTATGGAAAGCACCTACATGAATATTGCGAAAAAAGAAAATACTGGTATGGAATTGGTTGCAAAAAACCGTTTGTTTACCATTCTAAATCTGACTTCTTCGGTAAATCTTTATTACAATAAAATGAATGCTTCGGTCTATACCAATCCTTATAATTCGGCAATAACAACCACCATTCCTGGGCAAAGCAACTTTACTTGGAGTGCCAATATATTAGCCAATTTAATGTTTAGTAAAACATTTTCGGGTCAAATTACTGGCGATTACTCCGCTCCCACCATCATAGCACAAGGAACTCAAGGTGCAGAATACTCTATCAATTTGGGGTTGCGCAAAACCTTCTTCGACAGAAAACTAAGTCTTAACTTTACTGCAAATGATATTTTTGACATGAATCGCGAAAGGTCAACCACTTCGGGAACTGGCTTTTATCAGAAATCAGAATCTTACTTTCACGGTAGGATGATTGGATTGTCAGTAAGTTACAATTTTGGAAACATGAAACCAAAGCAGGCTGAAATGAAGAAGAAAGCAGCTTCGGGAGATATGAACATGGACATGGGAGAATAAAAAATAAAAATCGGCTGAATTTCAACATATGAAATTCAGCCGATTTTTTATTATTCAGAATAATCACCCTCTTCTCCGAAACTCCCCACAGACCAAAGCTGTTGCCACGCCCACGTTCAATGACTCGGAAGTGGATTGTCCAATTGGATAATTGGGAATTAGCAATCGCTCTGTAACAAACTTTTCTATTTCAGCGGAAATGCCGTTTCCTTCGTTTCCCATCACAATAATGCCTTGTTCAGATAATGTTTTGGAATAGATGTTCTCGCCATCCATAAAAGTGCCGTAAATGGGGAGTTTGCCATTGCACGAATTTAAAAATGCTGGCAGGTTTACAGAATGTACTTTTACACGTGCTAATGCGCCCATGGTGGCTTGCACAGTTTTTGGATTATAAGCATCGGCAGTGTGTTCGGAACAAAACACGTCGGTAATGCCAAACCAATCGGCAATTCGGAGAATGGTGCCCAAGTTTCCGGGATCTTGCACATCGTCCAGTGCCAAGCTCAGTTTTTGATTCAAATCATCCGCAGCGAAAGTGTATTTCGCCTTTTCGAAAACCGCCAACACGCCCTGTGGGCTTTTCTGATTTGATATTTTTCTGAGTTCTACATCATCCACTTCCAGCACTTCGTCGGCAATGATAGTTGTATGTTCGCTCAACCATTCCATATTGGCCACCAATAATACACAGCGAAATGCAGGTGCTAAATCCAACACCAGTTTTGTTCCTTCAGCAACAAACAAGCCCAATTCGTCACGAAATTTCTTTTGCGAAAGGCTGGCAATGAGTTTGATTTTGGGTTTTGAAATCACGATATTGTAATGTTTGAAGAGTTATTTTTGATATTTTTATCCCACAAAGCTAACAAAGAAAACGATAAAAAGCTATATTTGCAAATTATTTTTAAATTCTTTTTGCCCTACCTATGAAAATGCGTGTTTTTGGTTCTTTTATTGTTCTTATTTTACTGCTTTCTGCTTGCAGGAGTACAAAGTTTGTGCCCGAAGGTGAGTATTTGCTAGATAAAGTGCATATCAAAACGGACAACTATGACGTAAAACAAGCCGAGTTAAAATTATACATAAGACAAACGCCAAATGCTGCCATTTTTAGTGTTATCAGGATGCAGCTTGGCGTGTATAATATAGCAGGAAAGGACAGCACAAAATGGTACAATAAAATGTGGATGCGAATGGGTGATAAGCCTGTGATCTACAATCCAATGCTTACGACACTTTCCGTACAGCAACTGCAAAAACTACTTGTAAATAAAGGTTATTTACATTCAAAAGTGGAAAGCAACGTAAGCTTTAAGGGTAAAAAAGCAGTTGTAAATTACGACGTAAAATTGAATAAGCCCTATAAACTTCGGGATTATAGTTTGAATTTAAAGAACGTTCCTTTGACCGAGATTGCCGCTGACACCGCTCGTTCGCTGGTCAGGACAAATATGTTATTCGACACCGACATACTAAACGCTGAGCGTGAGCGAATTACCACACGATTTCGGCAAGCAGGATATTACAATTTCACCAAAGACTTTCTGACCTATACGGTAGACAGCACACTCAATTCTCATCAAGTGGATGTGAATTTGGAGCTAAGAGATTTTCTTAAAAAATCGAATGATTCCATTAGCAAAGTCGTTTTCAAACGTTACACCATCAATAAAGTTGTGTTTTATAGCACAACAGATGCCAGTATCACTTCAGATTTTGCAAATAAAGATGACATTGACACTGTAAAGTTACGTGATTTTATTCTCATCTCACCCAAAAAAAAGGTCATTAAACTTGATGCTTTGGTTCAAAACTCGTACATCAATCCAAAAACATTGTACAGCGATAGGGCTGTAGAACGCACTTATTCCGCACTGAATGCCTTGGGTCCAATAAAGTACGTGAACATCAGTTTCAAGGAAACAAAAGATAGTTTATTGGATTGCAATATCGTAATTACTCCCAACAAAGCGATTTCTGTATCCACAGAATTGGAAGGAACTTATACAGATGGCTATTGGGGCGTGGCGGCAAAATTGGGGACCATTCATCGCAATTTATTTAAAGGTGCAGAAACTTTATCGCTGCAATTCAGAGGCGCTTTTGAATGGCAAAACGATGTGTTGGCGCAGGAATTGGGAGCTGAGGCCGGACTCAAGTTTCCTAAATTTTTGTTTCCAGTGGGGGGTTATGAATTCAAGCGGAATATGCATGCCAATACAGAGTTCACAAGCGCGCTGAGTTATCAATTTCGGCCTGGAGAGTTCTCAACCATCAGTGTGGGTGGCGGTGTAAACTATTCGTGGACTAGCCGTCAATACAGACACAGCTTTCAACTGTTCGACCTCAATTATGTTTATTTCCCCGAAATAACAACGGCTTTTCGCGAAACGTTCTTGAACGTTGACAATCCGGTTTTTAATCCCAACAGCTACGAGGACCACTTTATTATGCGGATTGGTTACTCCGGATCATACACCAACGCCAGCACAAGTAGGCCTTTGCAAGACTTTTCCACTTCTCGCTATAGCATAGAAACCGCAGGAAATGCATTATACGCATTCAATAAACTGCTTGGAAATGAGCCCAGTGCTGAAGGTTATTATACGCTTTTCAATATCCGTTACTCGCAATATGTGAAGATGGAATATAATTTTACGCATCATCAAATTTACGATAAAAGCAATCGCTTTGTCTATCATGTGGGCGTTGGGCTGGGCACTCCTTATGGAAATGCAAATGTGATTCCTTACGAAAAGCGTTTTTACAGCGGTGGTGCAAACAGCGTAAGAGGCTGGAGTGAAGGCACCTTGGGGCCAGGCGAATATGCGAGAGTTACGAATAGAACCAGAGATTACAATCAGGTGGGCGATTTAAAGCTGGACATGAACATGGAATATCGCGCTAAATTATTTTGGAAGCTGGAAAGTGCGTTTTTTCTTGACGGAGGAAACATCTGGACAATAAGAGATTATGAGACTCAAAAAAAAGGAACCTTTAAACTAGATTCCTTCATGAATCAAATTGCAATAGCTTACGGCTTTGGTATCCGGTTTGACTTTTCGTTCTTCGTTGCCCGCTTGGATTTGGGTGTCAAACTGTACAATCCTGTTCTCAGTCGTACCGAGAAATGGCGGGTAAACCCTACCTTTAATAATGATTTTGCTGTACACATGGCGATTGGGTATCCTTTTTAAAAAATCGGTCTCCAGTCTACGGTCTACGGTCTTCAGTCTCCAGTCTACGGTCTTCAGTCCTTTGACTTACGACCTTTTTCTTTTGTCTTTTGTCAGCACCAGTCTGACGACTGGTGACTGATGACTGGCGACTGTTGACTGATTTCTCTCCCAACAAGTCATAAGACATTCTATGGTAGGGTGTAGTTCCGTTCAGACGAACGGCTTCACGGTGCTTTAAGGTTGGATAAGCCTTATTTTTGTTCCAATCAAAGTTCGGAAATTCATTGTGCAATTGTTGCATCAGTTCGTCCCTATGCGTTTTGGCAAGCACAGAGGCCGCAGCAATCGAAAGATATTTACTGTCTCCTTTTACAATGGTTTGATGCGGAATGTCGCCATAGGGTTTGAATCTGTTACCATCCACAATTACAAACTCGGGACGAATTTCAAGTTTGTCCATTGCCCTGTGCATTGCCAATATAGACGCATTCAGGATATTTATTTTGTCAATTTCCACATTATCAACTTCCGCCACTGCCCACGCCAATGCTTCCCGTTCTATAATGGGTCGGAGTGTTTCTCGCTCTTTTTCTGTAAGTTGTTTGGAATCATTCAGCATAGGACAATCAAAATCAGGTGGCAAAATAACTGCCGCAGCCACCACCGGGCCGGCCAAACATCCACGACCCGCTTCGTCGCAACCACACTCTAACGCAAAAGATGAATAGTTGGCCAACAACGGTACTTTCAATGTTTCTATTTCTGATTTTGGGGTTTTATTCTTCGGTGTAACTTTCTTCATTCTAGTTATTTCTTCTTATTATGTTGCTATTTCACACGTTTCAAGCGTACAAAAATAAGCACATTCATCATCAATAGCAAAAAGAAATAGAAGAAATCTTCAAAAGGAATGGTATATATTTTGAAACCGCTAATTTGCAAAGGATTGTATTCTACAACAGGCAATGCCGTAAGTACTCCATTCACAATTAGCATGGGAACAAGACAGATGGCAAAAGTGAGAAGAAAATGAGTGATGTGTTCCAAAAACCACATGTTGAGCAGTAAAATGGCCAGAAAAACAGCATTGAAAGTGAAGTTCCAAAAAGTATAGACATGATTGAAAAAGTATGCCGCCGAACCAATAAAAACAAGGCACAAGAAGATAAGTCCCCAAAATAATTGCTGGTTGTAGTCCGCTTTTGGGAAGTACGATTTTAGCACTTCGAACACAAAAATGCTGCAATAAGGAATGACGATAAAAAACAGCCATTCTTCAATCGGGAGATTGAATATGCGCAGCCCTATAATGTAACTTTCATTGAATGACCAAATTCCACGGCTTGTAAACCACACATCCCAAGCAACGAAAAACGCTGCTGGAACAATTGTTGCAACCAACAGTTTCCCCCAGTTCTTATAAAAAGCAACCCGTTTGTCAAAACTGAAAGCCAAGGGGAAGACGAGGCATGAAGCCATCAAAATGAGGTAAGTGTATTTTTCTAAAGGCATTTTTCTATATTTTACTCCATTCGTATTGTATAAATTCAACAACATGCTATTTTTAAAGTTCAGATTATTAACGAATAATATCGTTTTATCAATCAAGAAAATTGAAAACCCAAAATAAGTACTAAATTTGTGGACTTAAGTACTAAGTACAATATAATGCAGCATAACAATTAACTCTGTAAGAGTTAACTGTGAATAACCCCCAGTTTTAACTGGGGGTATAAATATAAAAAGCGATATGAACTCTGTAGGAGTTCCCCAAGAAGATTCTGTTGTATTGTATATTAGTATAATAAATTGATATTATTGGTAAACCCCTCTGGGGTTGTGTTTGTTATTATTCATTACCCCCAGTTAAAACTGGGGGTTATTCACAGTTTACACCTACGGTGTAATTACCATTTTAAAATTTGACTCAATACTAACACAATTTACAAAGTAATAGAGTTAATAAAAAACACACTGTAGGTGCAATAGCCGATAGACATTATTTATAATACACTTAACAATCAAATTTATCATCATGGGAATCTTCATTGCGTTATTAATTATGTTGTGCTGGGCGGTTCATTTGGTTTATATGCTACTCATGCAACCTGTAAATTTGATGGATGGTTGGTTCTGGGTGAATATGTTCGTACAAAGCTGGTTGTTTACGGGTTTGTTTATCAATGCGCACGTTTCGATGCATGGCACCATCTCCCGAAACTCAAAAGTAAATGATTTTCTTGGCTTTTTGGCCACTCTGCTTTTTGCGGGTATGTGGTATCCCAACTTGCTGAAAAAGCACAAGCTGCATCACATTTACTCAGCCACAGCGCTCGACCCTGATTATCACGAAGGGAATCAGAATTTCTTTGTGTGGTGGTTTTCGTTTATGAAACAGTACGTTACGTGGTGGCAAATGCTAATCATGGCAGGCCTATTCAACCTTGGGTTGCTTTATTTTAATGAAGTGCAACTGCTAGTACTTTGGATAGTTCCCTCTATATTGGCCACTTTCCAATTGTTTTATTTTGGTACTTTTCGGCCACATCATTTGCCACACACGCCCGAGATGGGTGTTCACAAAGCACGTTCTCAAAAACGGAATCATTTGTGGGCAATGGTTTCGTGCTACTTTTTTGGGTATCATTATGAGCATCATGTTTCACCACAAACGCCTTGGTGGAAGTTACATCAGCTGAAAACAAAGTGATTGCCATTCATTTTTCTCTTTACATAAACAAAAAAATCAATACTCATGTTGTATTGGGAACTGTCGTTATTAGATATTCAATTTTAGAATAAAAACTCTGATAATTCATACAAATATCAATTATCTTTCTGTCTTGCACCATTAGAATCCATGAATCGCAAAAACTATCTGTTTCTTTTCCCAATCGTATTCTTTCTCAATTGTATCATTTTTCAGGTCAATGCTCAATCCAAAGTGCGAGGAATTGTAATCGATTCCATTAGCAAGGAGCCATTGCCGTTTATTTCGGTTTCATTGAAAGGCACTACAATTGGCGTGCTGACGGACAATTCGGGTAAATTCTTGTTGAGCATTCCAAACAGCAATCAAATACTTAACATCAGGTCGGTAGGGTATGACGAGAAATACATCTCGATAAAGAACCAGAATTTGAACAACATACGGGTTCAACTCTCCGCAACAAACCACAAACTGAAGGAGCTGATAGTAAAACCCAAAAAGGAGAAATACAAGAAGAAAGGAAATCCGGCTGTGGATTTCGTAAAAAGAGTGATTGCCTCCAAGATGCAATACAGCCCGCTCAACAAGGACTACTACCAGTACGAGCATTATGAGCGAATTGACATTGCCATCAATGGATTTCAGAAGGAGAAAAACACAAAGCTGCTCAACAGATTCAACTTCCTTACCAATTATGTTGACACCTCCGAATTGTCGGGAAAGCCCATTCTGCCTGTTTCCAGCAAAGAAATGATGGAGGATTATTATTATCAGAAATCTCCGCACATCGAGAAAAGGATAATAAAAGCCAAGAAGAGTTCGGGCGTGGACGAGATGCTATCGGAAGAGGGCGTGGAGCAGTTTTTGGGCGAGGTGTTCAAAGATGTGGACATTTACGACAATGACATTACCCTGTTTCTGAAGCCTTTCGTAAGTCCGCTTTCCACTGGTGGCCCTTCGTTCTACAAATATTATTTACTGGATACAGTGATGTTTGAAGGTGAGAAATGTATGGATTTGGGGTTCGTGCCTTTCTCGTCCGAGTCGACAGGATTCACGGGTCATTTGTACATCACGCTCGATTCCACCAACTTTGTGAAAAAAGTGAAGCTAAATATCCCGCGCGACATCAACTTGAATTTCATACAAAATATGTCCATTCAACAGGAGTTCAAACGCGCTGCTGACGGTACGCGCCTGTTGATGCGCGATGAGATTTTGGTGGAATTTGCTCTTTTCAATAAATCCGAAGGGCTGTATGCCAAGCGAACAAATTCGTACGCCAAGCATTCATTTTCAAAACCCATCGATGAAAATCTCTTCACGCAAAAGGAAAAAACCATCACTGCCGATGATGCCACCGATAAACCGGCAAGCTTCTGGGCCGAAAACAGCCACGACAGCCTACCTCGCAAAACAAACACTGTAGATAAAATGCTGGAAAACCTCCGCAAAGACCCACTCTTCTATTATGGCGAAAAAGTGTTTGCTGCTATGGTAACTGGCTATATCCCAACCGATGCGAATAAAAAGAAGATTGATCTTGGCCCAATGTATAGCACCATCAGTGCCAACTCGGTGGAGGGATTGCGGCTGCGAGCAGGCGGACTAACTACTGCAAAGCTGAACAACCAATGGTTTGCAAACGGATACGTGGCGTATGGATTCAATGACAAAACGGCAAAGGGATTGGCGCAGTTGGAATACTCATTTATCAAAAAGAAAGCGCAGGCCAACGAGTTTCCAGTCAATTCTATCAAGGCAACTTACAGTTACGATGTGAACCGTTTGGGACAACAATATATTTATTCGACAGGTGATAATGTGTTTTTCTCATTGAAAAGACAAACAGATGATAAAATAACTTACTTACGGAAAATGGAGTTGAGTTACAACAGGGAATTCTACTCACAGTTTTCTTACGGTGTGGATTTGAGGTACCGCACAGAATTCGCCTCCCCCTATGTGAGTTTTACCAACAGTGCGTCTATGCAAAACATCGATTCCTACTCCTTGGGCGAAGTACAATTGAGAATGCGATATGCACCTGGGCAAAAATACTATCAAACTCTTGGCAATCGACGCTCGTTTACGCGCAATGCACCCGTGTTCACTTTTTCGCAAACATTGGCACAAAAGGGATTGCTCAATTCAACTTATAATTATAGTCGCACCGACATAGGTTTTCAGCAACGGTTCTGGTTTTCGGCATTTGGTAATGCCAACGTGATACTAAAAGCGGGCAAAGTGTGGACCAAAGCGCCGTTCCCATTGCTGATTATTCCAAACGCAAACCTCACGTATACCATCCAATACGAATCGTACCCCATGATGAACGCATTGGAATTTATCAACGACCAATACCTGTCGTGGGATGTGAACTACAACCTGAATGGTGTATTGTTGAACCAAATTCCGCTCATAAAAACTTTTAAGTGGAGAGAGATATTCTCCTTTAGGGGGCTGTATGGCAGCTTGAGCAATAGAAACAACCCTTCCACACACCCAAATGATGATTTGTTTTTATTGCCCGTGGGAGCGTACAAAATGGAAAACAAACCCTACATGGAAGCTGGCGTGGGCATTGTAAACATCTTCAAGTTCCTGAGGCTGGACTATATCTGGAGGCTGAATTACCTGGACCATCCCAATATAGACAAAAGCGGGGTGCGTGTTAGCATGGAATTTTATTTCTAGAAAAAGATGAACAGTCAATCATCCATGGATGACTGAGTATGAAACAATATTCAACACTAATTATTCAAGGATTAGTGACTCAGAAACAATATTACTTAAGTAAGCAACTATCTTGTCAAGGTGAAAAATGGATGTAAACAGTAGTTTATGGTTTGATTTAATGCATAGTTATTTATATTTGACGAAATAATTTGCCAACTACATGGAAACTCCACCAAGAAAACTATGTCCATCTGTAAAACACAAAAACAATTAAAAACACAAATATACCCTCAAAACTATCTATTTGCACACCTCAGACCAGTAATCAAACCCATAAATACCAACCCAAAAATACTTCTCCATTGCAATCGGCTCCGTTCAACCCTGTTTTATTAGCCATTTTCGTCAGTAGATTAAATAAATTTTGTTTTTAGTGAGAATGTTATTGCTTTTAAGTAACTTTGGCGGACGCAAACAGGATGTCCCCTAAGCAGCCTACAAGTTACCTAAAAATATAAGTAGAGAATGCAATCACACAAGGGACAAGCGACATTCTGTCGCTTAAAATAAAGAGAATGAAAGCGACATTCTGTCGCTTGTTCCTTATAAATCTAAGGCTCGGCATAGCGTCTTTCGCTATGTCGGGTGGGAATTTTGATTGTATGGTTTTAGATTTAACTTGTAGTAATCCACCACATTCCACTATCTCTATAAGGATTTTCCTACCGCACTATAATTTTTCGAATAACAGTTTCTGTTGCAGTTTTAATTCTTGCCACATAGATTCCCTTTGCATAATCAGACACATCAATTTCACGGTAAAAATTATTGATTTTCAAGTTGCTAAATATCATTTCCCCTAACAGATTTGATATTTCTATTCTTTCAATAATATCTGAACTTAATACTTTGAACTTTCCGGTAGTTGGATTTGGAAATAGTGTAATGTTTAGAGCCAAAGTTTCTTTCATCCCTGACGAAGATTCTGAATAGTAATAATGGGTACTATCAGCAGAAGTGACAGTAATTCCGTCTACATCCCAGTCGAAATTTGACTCGCCAATAAGATTCTTTTTCGTGTCGTAAGTATTTATAGAAGTACCGTATTTCATCCATGCAGTACCATTCCAACTTTGGTTTGTCTCATTAATCAACTCATTGTTAGCATCGTATGTATATAGCGATTGAGATATATTTTCCCAAGCAGTAGCATTCCACGATTGATGCAAATCGCTTATCATATTGCCTTGCGCATTATAATTGTAGGTGAATTTATCATTATTTACCCATGCAGTTCCGCTCCAAGTTTGGTCTGTACTGCTTGTTTGGTTATTTTGAGCATCGTAGGTGTTCAGTGATTGCGTTACATCAACCCATGCTACCCCGTTCCAGGTTTGTTTTTTGTCGCTCAAGTTATTGTTTTGGGCATCAAAAGTAGATAAGTATTTCTCGGTATTCATCCACATAATGGCGTACCAACTTTGCCGGGTATCACTGAGCATATTTTTTTGGGCATCGTAAGTATATTGCGTAAACTTACTATCCATCCAATTGGGGGAAGCCCAGTTTTGTTCCTTTTTAGACAATATGTTTTTGTTGGCATCGTAGGTATAAATAGTTTTGGAAATATTTTCAAGAGGACCCATCAATGCGCTTTGGTCTGTCTCTGTAATTTTGTTATTGTTAGCATCGTAAGTATAGTTGGTCAGCGCAAAAACCGTCCATGCATTGTTGTCCCACATTTCTATTTTGCTGGTCAATACATTTTTATTAGCATCATATATTTGACTTGACTGCATGCTATTTTCCCACGCATTGTTTATCCAACTCTGCCACAGATAATCCGTGATATAATATCCATCATAGTACATAACCATTTTAGATGAATTTTCCCAAAAACTTTCGTTCCAAGTCTGCTTTATCTCACTCGTTAACTGATAATTAGCATTATAAATCATATCGATGGTTTTACTATCGTTTATCCAGTTTTCACTCATTATGTCCCATTTCCAATGACGAATACTGTCTTGCTTTTGTGTGAATGAAAACTGTTTTGATGCTTGATTTTCATACAGTTGCTTACCATGTTCACGTTGCAGTGTTGCATTCGATTTTTCAATATTGCTTTCAATAGTTGCAATGTAATTTTCGGACAACTTAGAAGTATTGGTTTTCAATACATTGTTTTGCGCAATAACATTCAATGATAATGTCGTAATTGCCAATAGTATAGTTTTTTTCATATTCTGTGGTGTTTGTTGTATATGTTGGATAATTAAGATTTTGTTAGCTGTGATAGAAGCTTTATAATATTGGTGAATGAATAAAAAAGCGAATCAAAGTTCAGTATTTGAATTAAACATTGCATTATAATAAACCCTAAAAAACATCAGCCTAAATCATTAATATTCAATAGTGTAAACCCTCTACAGATATTGGTGTGTAGACTTAGGTGTTATACCTAATCTCAAGGTCGTGAAATTTGGAAAGAATACAAGCAAAAAAAAGAAGTGGACTCATTAAATCTGCAGAAATAATGGATTGCTCAAAAAAATTGCATACAACTAAGGATAATTTATCTCTGTAACTACGCTGTGATTTCAATCAAAAAGAGACTTTTATCTGTATTTAGGATGAATTGTTTCATCTAAAAAGTTTAATTCCGAAAGTAATTGATTCATCACGAAAGATTTATCCAAAACCCAATCATTTCTATTTATCATTAAATCAATGATATAACTGCGATGATAGACTTTCTATAGGGTTAAAATAGGGTGTGGTTTCTAAAGATTATTTTTGAGTAGGGTTCATATTGGGTCAAAAAGTTTTTTTATTGAAAATTAAAGTCGCTACTTTGCAGCATTAAATTTATTACCAAAAAACCATACAAGTCATGAAAAACAATTTTGTCTTTTTACTCATTGCAGCATCGTTATTTTCCGCTTGTAAATTGTCAGGAAAAACAAATGATACCGCTAAACTCAATCAGAAAGTAGATTCTGTTATGCACTTAATGACTTTGGACGAAAAAATCGGTCAAATGGTATTGTACTCGAGCGACTGGGATGTAACCGGCCCTTCCATTAAAAGCGGTTACATGGACGATATTCGTCAAGGACATTGTGGTAATATTTTTAATGCACACACTGTTGCGTACACTCGCAAACTCCAAAAAATTGCCGTAGAAGAATCCAGACTGAAGATTCCATTATTATTCGGTTACGATGTTATTCACGGTCACAAAACGATATTCCCTATTTCCTTAGGCGAATCTGCTTCTTGGGATTTGTCAGCCATTGAAAAATCAGCCCGTGTTTCGGCTACTGAGGCAGCTGCTTCAGGCATCAACTGGACATTTGCACCTATGGTGGATATTTCTGTTGAGCCACGCTGGGGACGGGTTTCCGAAGGTGCAGGTGAAGATCCATATTTGGGGTCTAAAATTGCAGCTGCCCGCGTTCATGGATTTCAGGGAAATGACCTATCAGATTCACTCACTATTTTAGCCTGCGTAAAACATTTTGCTGCTTATGGCGCACCACAGGCTGGTCGCGATTATAACACGGTGGATATGTCCGAACGCGTTTTCCTCGACACTTACCTACCTCCCTACAAAGCCGCCATTGACGCTGGTGTTATGAGCGCAATGTCTTCTTTCAATGAATATGACGGGGTTCCGGCCACGGGCAGCAAATACTTGCTCACCGATATTTTACGTACCAAACTGGGATTCAAAGGTTTTGTGGTAACTGATTATACTTCTATCAATGAAATGGTAAACCATGGCGTTGCAGCCAATGAAGCCGAAGCAGGTTTGTTGGCAGTGAAAGCGGGTGTGGACATGGACATGCAGGGCGAAGTATATTTTAAATACCTAAAGAAGCAAATTGCTGATGGACAGGTGGATGAAAAACTGGTTGACGATGCCGTGAGACGTATATTAAAGGTGAAGTTTATGCTCGGATTGTTTGATGATCCGTATCGTTATTGCAACGCAGCCCGTGAAAAACGATTGGTGTATGCACCTGAACATTTGGAAGCTGCATTGGATGTTGCCAAACGTTCTATGGTTTTATTGAAAAACAATGCCAATGCATTGCCGTTGAAAAAAGGCGAAAAGATAGCCGTAATTGGCGAATTGGCAGCTTCTACCCGCGATTTGCTAGGTTCGTGGAAAGCGGCAGGTGACTGGAATTTTATGAAGTCAACTCTGGACGAATTGAAAGCTTATAATGGTGCTGCCAATGTGGTGTATGCTCAAGGTTGCAAAACCATTGGCGATGATAGAAGTGGATTTGCTGCAGCGATGGCTGCGGCGCGTGCTGCCAATAAAATTGTGTTGGTGATAGGTGAAAATTGCGATTGGAGTGGAGAAGCCACTAGTCGTACCAACATAAACATTCCGGGCGTTCAAACTGAATTGCTTGAAAAACTCAAAGCATTGAATAAACCGATTGTCGTGGTTTTGATGAATGGTCGTCCGTTGGTTTTGGAAAAAGAAAACAGATTGGCTGATGCCATTCTGGAAGCTTGGTATCCCGGAACTATGGGCGGAAAAGCCATTACGCAAGTGCTTTTTGGCGCATACAATCCTTCGGGAAAACTGACCATGACCTTCCCACTGAATTTGGGTCAAGTGCCGATTTACTATTATGTGAAAAATACAGGACGCCCCATTTATTTGGAAAATCCCAAATATAAATCGAGATATATCGACAGCCCCAACGACCCGCTGTTTCCTTTTGGATATGGGTTGAGTTATACCAAATTTGATTATTCCGATATCAATCTATCTACCAAAGAACTGAAGGACAAAGGCGAATTAAAAGCCACGGTGACAGTGAAAAATACTGGAAAAGTAGACGGTGAAGAGGTGGTTCAATGTTACGTTCGCGACTTGGTGGGCAGCGTAACCCGTCCGGTGAAAGAGCTGAAAGGATTTGAGAAAATAATGCTCAAAGCGGGCGAAAGTAAAACGATGACTTTTACCATTACTCCTGACATGTTGGCTTTCTATCGCATCGATATGAGTTATGGTACTGAGCCCGGTGATTTTAAATTGTTTATTGGTAGCAATTCAAGGGACGTGAAAGAAACCACTTTTAAATTGAAATAACAAACTGGATAAATCAAAATTAAGAATTGCACGCTGATTTCGCTGATAAAACGGATTAGAAGAACGGATTAGAAAAATACTACGTATTTTGATTTAACCCCAGAAAAAGAACACATTTGAAAAATAAAGTTCAGATATAAGGGGCAGGTATTATTTATTGAATATCCTCATAATAGGGTTTACACGGATATAGAATTAGGATTTACCCTCAGAAAAACAGGACTTTAAGCTTTAATTTTGTAAAACATAATATGATGATGAAGAGAATGCACATAATCAGTATTTTATTGGTTTGCTTCGGAACTTTTTCCGCAGTGGCACAGAAATTTATTGTGCCAAATGCGCTCAAAGGGCAAGGATATTCGGCACACACCGAATTGACTTTTGAGAATCGTACCGGATTTGTGTATGAAATTTATCGGTCTACCGATGGCGGAATGAAATTTACGAAAGCTGGCGAAACGAATTCAAATAATTACCTTGATTTCTTTGGAAAATCAGTTTATAAGGAACAAACTTTTATCTACCGTGTTTTGCCAAAAGGATTGGATGTGGAAAGTGCCGATGCTGCCAAATTTGAGGTGAAAGTTAGCATTCTCAGTGCTACCGATGAAGCTTTACTGGACATGACGCAGCGCTACACCACCCGATATTTCTACGATTACGCCCAATCACAAACAGGTATGGCATTGGAACGAAGCAACGACACCAACGGTGAAATTGTGACCATTGGTGGAAGTGGGTTTGGAATTATGGCGTTGATTGCTGGGGCAGAGCGCAACTATTTCGGAAGAAATGATGCATTTAAAACCATCGAAAAGATAGTCAGTTTCCTTGAAAAAGCCGAACGGTTTCATGGTGCTTGGGGACATTGGTACGATGGAAATACCGGAAAACTGAAAAGTTTCAGCGAATATGATAATGGTGGCGATTTGGTGGAAACAGCCTTTATGACAGAAGGTTTGCTCACTGCCCGCGAGTATTTCCGCAATGGAAACAGCGACGAAAAAAACCTCGTGAACCGCATTACTAAACTTTGGGAAACCATAGAATGGAATTGGTACACCCAAGGAAAAGATGGATTGTACTGGCATTGGTCAAAAAATTACGGGTTCAAAATCAATCATCGCATCACCGGCTTCGACGAAACCATGATTACTTATGTGTTGGCAGCCTCATCGCCCACTTTCCCTATTGAGCGGAGCGTGTACGAGAAATGTTATAAAGTATCAAACTATTATTATAACGGAAAAACTTATTACGGTATAAAACTTGATTTGGGAATGGAATATGGTGGTCCACTGTTCTTTACACATTACTCGTTTTTGGGATTAAATCCGAACGGTTTGTCGGATAATACCACAAATTACTTTGACAGAAACCGGGCTCATGCACTTATTCAATTGGCTTACGCAACAGAAAACCCAAAAAAGCACATTGGCTACGGAGCGAATTGCTGGGGATTTACTGCTTCCGACGATGCTTTAGTTGGATATACAACACACGATTTGGGAACTAAGGATGAAAATGGAACCATATCACCAACGGCGGCAATTTCGTCAATCGTTTATACACCAAAAGAATCGATGGCAGCACTTCGGCATTTTTATTACGATAAAGGAAATATGTTGTTTGGGAAATATGGCTTTTACGATGCATTCAATGAAGGAATGGTAGAAGGACAGCAAGTAGTACATACTTATTTGGCCATCGACCAAGGGCCAATAGCTGTGATGATTGAGAATTACAGAAGTGGCTTGCTCTGGAAATTATTTATGAGTAATCCGGAGATTCATATCGGATTAGACAAATTAGGATTTAAAACCAAAGTAAAATAGCATTCATCCTTAAATCCAACTAAGGATTTAAAAATCTGTGAATTATGTAACTTTTTGCGCAAATTGTGTAACATTGAATGAATTCAAACCATTTATTTTTGCATTATTAAATATTGGTCTCAACATTGAATGAATGCGAAATTAAAAACAGATACTACCTTTTAAATAAACCGATTAAATCACAATATCATGAGAAAGAAAACATTATTACTTTTACTGGTTGCGCTTGTAACTACCAGCTCCTTAATAGCTCAGAATTTGAGTTTGAAAGGGGTAGTTGTAGACAAAAAAACGGGTGAAACCTTGATAGGAGCTACAGTAGTTCAGAAAGGGACTTCCAACGGAAGCATCACAAATTATGATGGGGCTTTTTCATTGTCCATTCCAATGGGCGCAAAATTAGTGGTAACCTACATGGGCTATATAAGTCAGGAAATATCGATTTCCTCCGATAGTCCATTGAGGATTCAATTGGTTTCCAACGCAAAATTGTTGGACGAAGTGGTGGTGGTGGGATACGGAACACAGAAAGTGAAAGACATGACTGCTCCAATATCTACAATAAAAGGTAGTGATTTGGCCAAACAAGTTTCATCAAATCCAATGTCGGCATTACAAGGCAAGATGTCTGGTGTGCAAGTCATCAACAGCGGTGCTCCTGGTGCTGGACCAAGTGTAAAAATCCGTGGAGTGGGTTCAATAGGCGATTATGCCAATCCGTTATATGTGGTTGATGGTGTGTTTGTAGACAATATCGACTTTTTGAGTAGCAGTGATATTGAAGATTTAACCGTATTGAAAGATGCTTCGGCCGCTGCCATTTATGGCGTTCGTGCTGCCAATGGAGTGGTTTTGGTCACCACCAAAAAAGGAAAACTCAACCAAACGAATATCAGTTACGATGGGTATTTTGGCGTTCAAATGCCGATAAATGTAATGAAACTGGCCAACACCCAGCAATATGTTGATTTGATGAATGAAGCCAACGCCAATACCACTGGTTATGTGCCCAAAGTAGCTGCCAATTATCCTGCCAGTACCGATTGGTATTCAGAGCTTTTGCGCAATGCCATTATGCACAGTCATTCTATTGATATTTCAGGAGCTACCGATAAAACCAGTTATTCGTTAGGCGTAAATTACTTCTACCAAGAAGGAATTATGAAAGCTAAAAACGATTATGAACGTTATAATATCCGCTTCCGTGTAGACCAAAAAGTAAATGATTGGTTGTCGATGGGATTCAACAGTGTGATTTCCGATTATACCAAGAACAATGCAAACAATGAAGCTTTCTTCAAAGCATTTGTAAGTCCGCCGGTTTATGGCGTTTACGATGATAAAAATACAAGTGCATATCCCGTAAATTTTGGCTCGCCACAACAATATGGTTACGGAAATGCGTATGCAAATCCTGTAGCAATTGCTTATTATAATGATGATCAGGAAAAAGGAATTAACCTCGTTATGTCTGCCTTTGCAGAGATTAATCTCATAAAAGACAAATTGAAGTTTAAAACTTCCTACAACCTGAATTATTCCTCGTGGAAATCGAGAAATTATGCACCCGAATACAATGTGGGTGGTTCTCAGAGTCTAAATCATTCCACTTTAAGCAAAACATTAGGGCAGAGTTACAAGAAAATTATTGATAACTTGTTGACTTATTCTGATAAAATAGACCAAAGTAGTTTTACTGTCTTGCTTGGTCAATCCACCCGTATGGAAAGGAAATTTCCTTTGGTTGGAACTGCCTTGAATGTCAACAATCAGGATGAACAATCATTGTATCTTAATCTTGGTTCAACAGATGGCAGGAGCGTAACTGATGCAGATGCTTATTCATATAATGGACTTTCTTATTTTACTAGGGGCACTTATAATTATGCCGACAAATACTTGGCTACCTTCACTTTCAGAGCTGATGGAAGTTCCAAATACCAAGAGAAATGGGGCTATTTTCCATCGGTAGGTCTGGGCTGGATTTTGACTGGCGAAGATTTTATGAAAGAGCAGAAGACTGTTGATTATTTGAAATTGAGAACCAGTTGGGGTATGCTTGGAAACGATAATGTACCTGCCAACTCAGCAGTAACATTGGGTACAACAGGTGCCGGTAGTTCAGGTATTTTTGGTGATAAATTGGTTGACGGAGTAGGTGCGCTCACCGTGTTGAAGAATTATTTGAAATGGGAAATTGTAAAGGAATTCAACCTTGGTGTTGATTTCTCCACTGCCAAACAGAAATTAAAAGGTGAACTAGATTATTATAACCGCATAACCAGCAATGTAGTATTTTATGCACCCATTACTTCAGGAGGCGGAACAGGCACATTATTGGGTAATTACGGTACTGTTCAAAATCAAGGTGTTGAATTTAGTTTGAACTGGAATGATAAAATTACCGATGATTTGTCGTACACCCTCGGTTTTAATGCCACTACCATTGCCAACAAAGTATTAAGTCTGGACGGAAAGCGAGACAACATTCCTGGTGCGTCGGTTCGTGGAAATTATGCCACACGCACAGAAGTAGGACATCCCATTGGTGCATTTTACGGATACGAAGTGGCGGGAGTCTATGCTAGTGAAGGAGATGCGTTGCGCGATCCAGTTAGTCAGACCATTAAAGATGCAGGTTATTTTAAGTACAAGGACCAAAATGGCGATAATGTGATTGACGATAAGGACAAAGTTTTTTTGGGGAGTGCCATTCCGTGGTTGATGACTGGTGTTGATTTTGGATTGAATTACAAACAGCTTGATCTTAGTTTCACTTTGCAAGGGCAATTTGGGAACAAGGTATTGAATGCAAAACGTATGAACCGAGATGTGTTTACGGATGGAAACTACGATTTGGACTTTGCTCAAAACCATTGGACAACTGCCAATAAATCGACCACCTATCCTTCGGCAGCAGCCTATAATAGTGCATTTACCCAACAAGCCAATTCATTTTTCGTGGAAGATGCTTCGTACATACGGGTTCAAAACATTCAGTTAGGATATACATTTAATAAAATGAAAGGTATAAAAAACATGCGGGTGTACGTTTCGGCACAACGACCATTTACCTATTTTAGCTATAACGGATTTACCCCCGAAGTAAGTGGATCGCCTACCGAGAATGGAATTGATACCTCTACCTATCCTATGCAAGCTACTTACACCATTGGTTTAAAAATGAATCTATAATAATGACTATTATGAAAAACAAAATCATATTATCCATAATGAGCGCCTTCATGCTCACAGCCTGTAGCGGTTTTCTTGATATCCGCCCCGAAGATACGGTTACCTCTTCTGGAATGGATTACAGCAAACCCGAAAATATATTTAAACCAATTAGTGCAGCCTACGCGAGTATGCGTACAGGAAGTGTTCATGCATTCCCATACATTGGAGCTTTCGAAATCACGTCCGACAATGCCGACAAAGGCAGTTCGCCCGAAGATAATCCCACAATGAAACAGTTGGATGTTTTTACTTTCGACCGCAGTAATTCATTAATCGGTGAATTGTGGACAGGAAACTTCGACGTGGTAAGTGCTGCCAATAACGCGCTAAAGCAAATGCCGATATTTGAAAACACCATGCCTGGTGAAACCAACAAACTCTATACCCGACAATGTGCAGGAGAAGCAAAAGTAATTCGCGCATATGCTTATTTTAACTTGACCCGGCTTTTTGGACGAGTGCCAATCATCGATTCAACCATGACAGCCGAACAACTGTCTGCCCTAGAACAGGCTTCAACGCCACAATTGTATGCGTTTATCGAAAAAGATTTGCAAGAAGCAATTGCAGTTTTGCCAGCATCGTACAGCAAGGAATGGGCTGGACGTATCAACAAATACACCGCCATGGCCATAAAAGCCAAAGTACACATGTACCGCAACGAATGGGATTCGGTGGCTTCACTTACCGATCGCATCATGGCTTCTGGACGCTATGATTTACTGCCAACTTTTAGAGACGTGTTCTCAGTTGACAATGAAAACAGCAAAGAATCATTGTTCGAAATTCAGAGTTCCACTTTTGGTCAGTCCACTGGCGAAACAACATTCCTTGAATATGCTTATGTGCAAGGGCCTCGTGGAAATGCTCCTTCGGGCATGCAAGGTTGGGGATTTTGTACCCCGAGTACAAACCTGATTAATTTCTTTTCAGCCAGAGGAGAAACCGTTCGGGCCGCCACCACATTTTTGTATCGTGGCACCAAAACACCCGAAGGCGACAGCATCAAAATGGGCTGCACCAATCCAGTGTACAACGGAAAAGTATATACTCCTTCTAGTTACAACAAATGGAATTACAACGGATATGGATTCGACTACAATGTCCGCATTCTAAGGTATTCGGATGTATTGCTTATGTTTGCCGAAGCGAAAGCAAATGGAGCTGTAACCGGAAATGCAAGTGGATTTACGGCGCTTTCGGCTGTCAATAAAATCCGTGAACGGGTATTGTTATTACCATTGAATTCAGTTTCCATTCAAAATATATGGGACGAACGACGTGCAGAATTGGCATTGGAAGAAGACCGATTCTTCGATTTGGTTCGTACCAATCAAGCTGCCACCGCATTGTCAGGCTTAGGATATGTGGCTAACAAAAATAATCTATTCCCTATTCCATCATCTCAAATGCAACTGAATACTCATTTCACTCAGAATCCAAATTATTAAACAATCAATATAATTAAAAATCAACCAATTATTAAATTTAATTCTAATTAAAAACAAAAAACAGTATGAGAAAAATTAATTTATTCAGCGTACTCGCTGTTACTGTCCTATTCGTAGGCGTGTTATTTACTTCTTGCAAAAAAGACGAAGTAGTTGTAGATCCTTATGCCGGAAAAACAAATCCTTCAACCATTGCATCTGCAAATTTAGTGGCTTATTTTCCTTTGGAGTCTGCAACTGGAGCAATTGAATCAGGAACTGGTATCACTTACAGTAAAATATCTGGTGCAGCTTCGTATGCAGTTGGTCGTCGTGGAAATGCTTACAAAGGATCAACAGCAGCAGGCTATCTTGAATTCAATCTGGCTGCAGCAAATGCATTTAAAGACATGACTGAATACACTTATTCTGCATGGTTGAAAACACCTGCTCCAACTGGAGGCGCTGCATCTGCATTTAATGTAAATGGTGGCGACGACAATATGGGTAACTTGAATTTGGTGATTGAAAGTCAATCAAATGCCGATTCATTGGCATTGAAACCATACTTGAGAAATTCAACAACAGTATGGCAAGGACAAGATTTGTGGACATTCAAGAAAGCAAATTCTACCGACAAATGGATTCACGTTGTAAGCACTTACAATAAAACAACTTCGGTGATGGCATTGTATGTAAACGGACTTTTAGTTAATAGCAACATTAAATATGCTGATGGAACTCCAGCAGTTGGACCTCAACCACTTTTGGGTGCATTGACATTCGTGAATATGACAAAACTTACTATCGGCGCATGGGCTAAACTTGCTGCTGGTACAGCTTTAGATTCATGGATGGTTTATTATCCAGGCATGATTGATGAAGTGAGATTTTACAACAGAGCTTTGACCGCAACAGAAGCTAAATCGTTGTACGATGCAGAAGTGACAGTTATAAACTAATTCAGTTTAATTCTCGTTATAAGCAGGGAGAATGTTTGTTCATTTCTCCCTGCTTTTTTTCTAATACAGAGTGCTAGGGTGACACTAATGAGTGACTCAGACACACTAATGAGTGGTTTGGTCATACTAATGTTTAGTTGAGCGTCACAAATAAGAGGTTATTAGGCACTAATGAATGTCATGAAGTCACTAATGAATGGTTCAGACACACTAATGAGTGGCTTGTTCACACTCTCGACTGGCATGAAGGCACTAATGAGTAGCAAGAAGGCACTAAAGAATGATAGAGCGTCACTAATGAGTGTCTCGAAGATACAATGGAGTGACTCGGAGACATAATTGACTATCATTTTATCGTTTTATAGACTGCAAAATTAAAATCCCAATATGAAAAATCACTTATATATTTTTGTTGCCCTCCTGGTATTGATTTATTCATGCAAAGAAACAGTTATTGCACCCATTGTACTAGCAAATACCTATGTGGAATCTGTAACTATCAATGGAATGGCAGTGGCTTCAGGTGGCAGCGTTTTTGAAATCCCCACAGATTCGGTAGTCGTAAGCGTTACTTTCTCATCTATAATTAATCGTGCTAAAATTGATCCTTCCAAATTATATCTTAGCACTGGCGTGGATACAAGTTTTGTTGTACTTCCGGGAAGTAATACCAAAACAATCACTTTCAAAATTCGAAAACCACTCACTTATTATACCACATACAAATTATATCTGCTTGAAGGTGAAAATCTGGGCGTTAAGTTGATTGATTCATACGACTATTCTTTTATTACCAAATTAGACCCAACACCTAAATTCCCCATCATTTCTGATGATAGTTTGCTGACACTTACTCAAAAACAAACATTCAAGTTCTTTTGGGAGTATGCTCATCCCGTTTCCGGTCTTGCTCGTGAGCGCTTTAACTCTGGTGATATTGTCACCACTGGTGGTTCTGGCTTTGGAGTCATGACCATTCCGGTAGCCATCCAACGAGGCTTTATCACCCGTGCCGAGGGTCTTGAAAGAATGAATAAAATTGTGAACTTTCTCACCAATACTGCCGATAAATTCCATGGTGCTTTTCCGCATTGGTTGAATGGGGCCACTGGTAAAGTGATCCCTTTTGGCACCAAAGACAATGGAGCCGATTTGGTGGAAACTGCCTTTATGATTCAAGGATTATTGACTGTTCAATCCTATTTTAAAAACGGTAATACTGCCGAAAAAGCAATGTGTGCCAATATTCAAACTTTGTGGGAAAATGTAGAATGGAGCTGGTTTCAGCAGGGTGGGCAACAGAAACTCTACTGGCACTGGTCGCCAAACTACAATTGGGACATGAACATGCCCGTAACTGGTTGGAATGAAGGATTGATTATTTATGTGCTGGCAGCTTCGTCGCCTACTCATACCATTACAAAATCTGTTTACGATAACGGATTTGCAAGAAATGGTGCTATGAAGAACGGCAAAACTTTCTATGGTGTAACACTGCCTTTGGGCGAGGACAATGGCGGACCGATGTTTTTTGCTCATTACTCATTTTTGGGGCTCAATCCACACAAATTATCCGACCAATATGCCAACTATTGGACTCAGAATACAGCTCATGCTCAAATCAATTATCGTTATTGCGTAGCCAATCCCCGAAAAAATTTTGGTTACGGAACAAACTGTTGGGGATTGACAGCCAGCGATATCCCCGACGGCTACACTGCTTCGTCGCCAAGCAATGATGTGGGAGTAATTGCCCCAACTGCTGCACTTGCTTCATTTCCCTACACTCCAGTAGAAAGCATGCGGGCATTACATTTCTTTTACTACACGGTTGGCGATAAACTGTGGGGCGAATATGGTTTCAAGGATGCTTTTAGTCTCAATAAACGCTGGTTTGCGGGTTCGTATCTAGCCATCGACCAAGGACCGATAATAGTGATGATTGAAAACTACCGCACAGGTTTATTGTGGAATCTATTCATGCAAAATACCAATGTGCAAAGCGGGTTGACAAAATTGGGATTTAGTTATTGAATTGTTTTTATGATTAAAAAAACGTATTAAACACTTGCTTTGATAATAAAAAAGGATGGTTGAATTCGCTCAATCATCCTTTTTTTATTGAAATATATTGTTTCCTTTTCAATCGTACAGATTAGCACCACCAAGTTTCGCATTGCTCAGGTTCACTACCGAAAGATGTACCACTTTTTGTTCATTAAAAACAAAGTTGTTTTTTGTAAGGATAGCACCTTTTATTATAGCTCCTTTCAAGCAAGCACCATTGAGTCTAACATTGCTTAAATTTGCTTTTGAAAGATCAGCATCGGTTAGATTTGCATCGGTTAGGTTGGCCTCCGAAAGGTTTGCCTCTGATAAATCTGCATCCGACAAGTCGGAACCCGATAGATTTGCACTTGATAAATTTGCCTCTAAAAGATAAGCACCAGACAAGTTGGTACTCGATAAATCGACATAAGATAGGTTAACAAATGAAAGTTCAGCTTTTGGCAAGTTCGCACCTATTAAAATAGCTCCCAAAAGATTGGCAAACAAAAGATTAGCCTCAACCAAATTAGCACCTCTCAAAGTAGCCCCCGACAAGTTTACCTCCACTAGTTTAGCATACGATAATTTTGCCCTCGATAGGTCAGCCCCCGAAAGATCAGCTCCTGTTAAGTCGGCATTCGACAAGTCAACCCCACATAAATTCGCACCCGACAAGTTTGCACCTTTTAAATCGGCACCCGAAAGGTCAGCATCGGTTAAATTTGCCCACGATAAATTGGCACATGACAAATTAGCCCCCGATAGGTTCGACTTCGTTAAGTACATTGCTCTTAAGTCTGCCCATATTAAGCTCAATTTCCCAACCGAACCACCCCGTAAATAACCCAAAACCAATTCTTTGTCAGTCATACTCTTTGATTATTAAATGTTGTAAGATTCTGTTCCTTCCATTGCACTATGACTGAAACTTGATTGAAAATAATGAGAATATACTTCATATTTCAATTCAAGAAAATTACAGCAAGCTTTGTCTAGTTTTAGTTCGTGTTTATTCGTCTACAAAAATAGAGTTTATTGAACTCAAATCGGGTCAAAAAAACCCTAGAATATATAGGTGTAAACCCTGAAAAACAAATGGTTAAGGAATAAGGGTTTACTCTAAACAAAACACTTGATAATGATAAACACTGTATTTTTCAAGGGTTGTAGGTGTTACACGAAAAAAGCCTTAACTTTGCGTTTTTTGAATTAAACGACAATTTTTTTATAGCTTACAAATATGCAAAATGAAAGCAATTTCAATCTCCCTTTTGGGTCAAAGTCTTACAAATACGTTTTTGTAGATTTGGACGATACGCTCTGGGATTTTCATGCCAATGCCAAAGAATCATTGCACGAAGTATTTGACCAGCGAAAACTGAGTCAGTATTTTGAAGATTTCGAGCACTTTTTCAAAATATACGCCAAGCGAAATCTCGAATTGTGGGAACTTTACGGAAAGGGCGAAATTAGCAAGGACTTTTTGATGATAGAAAGATTTCGGCATCCACTGCTAAAAATGGGTGTTGACAATGATGAATTGGCCGAACAAATTGGCACACAATTCCTTGATATTCTGCCTACTAAAACAATTCTTCTTCCTCATGCGCAAGAATTGTTGGATTATCTATATCCAAAATATCCGCTCACCATTATTTCCAACGGTTTTGTGGAGGTGCAATATAAAAAACTACGCAGTGCCAATATTGAGCATTATTTCACGCACGTTGTACTCTCGGAGGCCGCCAAGGCATTGAAACCCGACAAACGGATATTCGAGTATGCCCTACAGCTGAATGCTGCCACAGCACCCGATACCATTATGATTGGCGATAGTTATGCCGCCGACATTGTAGGTGCTCAGAACGCCGGAATTGATCAGGTGTTTTTGAATCCAAAATTTATCACAACGGACAAAAACAAACCTGCAACTTATACCATAAAAAGCCTGGAAGAGATATTTCAAATTATATAAAAACCAATCGAATGCGAAATGGTGCGACTTGATATGATCGCTAATGTTTTTTCTCACACCTATAAATCATATTTTGCTAAAAAACCAAAAGAGTACAACTATCAATAAATCAGGCAATTATTGTTAGCCTCAATTAATATGGGTGGTTCATGTTTAGTAAACACCATCGTTATTTGTACATAAATACACGATATTGTTTTGTCGGAATAAAAAAAAGCACTATCTTTGCACTCGCTAAAACAAAAAATGGCTGCGTAGCTCAACTGAATAGAGTACCACACTACGGATGTGGGGGTTGCAGGTTTGAATCCTGCCGCGGTCACTTATATTTTTATTAATCCCCTATAAATCAAATTTATAGGGGATTTTTATTTTGTTGTACTGGCGAGAATACATACAAAAATTCAATTACTGCATTATTCTTAACTTTTTTCTAACCCGGTACAATTATTTATTGAGTAAATTAATCCTTTATTCACTCAATTACTAAATAACTACCTGCTACAAAGCACTTTCCCGCAGCCTGCATATTTCACTTCCACCGGTTGCCCTGTAAAACCGACATTGCCAAACTCCACCGCCATACTTACCAGCACCGTCACGTTATCGGTCAATTGTGCCGCTTCATTATCGGGCATTTGCACTGTCATGTTGTGCGCTTCCAATATAGTTTGTGTGCTATGCCATTCGCCAGTAAGCGTTTCGCTCACGCCGTGCAAATTAAAAACCATGGGTTCGTAATTATCAATATCAGGATTATACAGCAAATCGGACACGGTGCCAATGGCCAGCAAAATCCTGAAAAATGGCAACTTCTGAATGTTCAGCAAATCAATGTCCGTATTGATACGCGGCACTTGTACCGACACTTCCAACTTTTCGCGGTTCAGTTCCCAGCGAGGTGCTATGCGCAATACCGTGTTGAAAGGGTAGTTACGGTTAAAATTAAACCCTTCCAACGAAGCGCGATAAACAGATAGTTTCAAGCTGCGTTTCCCCGTTTCCAATTCCGTATCCATTTTCATCAGGTTTTTGCCGATGCCGTACAATACTGGCGAAATGTTATAATCGGCCAAGCGGGTCAGCCCACCAAAGGCATGCCGAGCCACCGAGCCAAACTTGGCGCATCCGCTCCACTCTTTTTGTTGTTTCCGCAAGCCCTCGAACTTGGGCGAAGTGGCAATTTTATCCTTGCTGGCACCCCCTTGGTACGCATTATCACTTTGTCGCTGCCCCGCACCGAGTAAAAAGAAACACCTTTGATGCTTCCCGTCATTTGAAGAAACCCTTTGATTATTGCCATTTTTTAATTTACTATTTTTTCATTTACAATCTACCATTTCATTTTATATGGGTCTATAACGTTTTCAGTGGGTAATTTTATTCTTTAAAATATCGACACATAGTAATGCATTGCAATGAAAACATAGTTACACATAGTTTTTATTTTTATTCAAAAATAAAAGTGCAGCTTATAAAAACCATGATTTTCAAAAGAATAACTTCGTCATTCTTCTATGTGATTCTATTTCTGTAATGTAAAAAAACTATGTGGAACTATATGTTTTCAAACCATGTTTAACTATGTGTCTAATTGTTTAGAAAGTGAACCATGTTGGCTACCCACCCAAAACGTTATAGGCCCTTTTATATTTTGAACCCCAATTTCTTTTTGAACCGCCACAAGCTACTTAAATTTAACAGATTATCTTTATACTTCAGCAAACTTAATACCCTAAATACAAAATCAAGTTAATGTTGTTTCATCTATATTTTTAATTTATTCATTGCATTAAAGCCACCAATGCTTGCATTGTGCTCATTTGGGGTCCCGAGATAGCTATCGGGAAGGGGTTCTTTCCTTCGTCACTCCTCCGCCGCATGTACGCCGCCCATTCGCACCATATTTTAGGAACAAAGGTAAACTAATTTGTTGAAATAGTAGTAAAAAACTAGAATAATACTGTATAAAATAATTTAGTATTATTACAGTTGAAGTATAGTAATAGTATAGTATTATGTTAGTATTATTCATTCACTTGATACGGATGGACGGCGGACATGCGGCGGATGCAGGGCGAACATGGAGCGGAGAAATGGTAAAAATTTGGTAGAGACTGGGCACGCACGGACTCTCCATGGTCAACGATACAAAAAATTAGGTAATTACATCACAATAATTATCCATAAGATTCAAATCCATTGATGGAAAAAATAGATGAAAATAATAATTTAATAATTAGATTGCCCACACAAATGTATTTCGTACATTTGCAATTCAAAATCGGGATGATAAATATTCTAGTTGGTACTGTAGAGACGGGGCGCGCCCCGTCTCTACGTGAAAAACAAACAATACAATACAACAACCTGTACAGACGCGGCATGCCACGACTATACCAAATCGACAACAATCGATAATAATACATTTTCAACATTTTATAAATAGCATTTAGCTATTGTTCGCAAGTTCGAAACCTAGGAAATTTCAAAAAACGCGAATATAGAAACGAATAATTCAGCAAAATGCTCACGCCAGTCGGCGTGGGCTTTTGACTTATCTTTTGTGTGGGATTAATTACGCCATAGCAAATGAATAGAGTTGAGCTCACGCTTTTTTTGTGCGCTAATTTCCCAAAATAAAGACAAAATCCAGACAAATATCAATGAAACAAATTCAACACACTCAGCTGATAATCAGTAATTACATACGCTTTTCCATATTCTACTTTTGCGGACTGGGATTGCTATGTGTGCTTGTGTGCTTGGATTTTAGTGTTGATGGTTGGTGCAAAATAAGAGAGATAGTTGAATTAAACCTTTTAATTCAGACCTGTCTATGAGTAAAGCCAAACAAAAAGTAGAGGTAGAATTGACAGGAAATATAAGTGAAGTGTTGTATGCCGAATTTAAAAGTATGCGTCAGGAGTTGACTAAATTGAAACAAGAAAATAAAATAACGCATGAATATTTAGCACAAGTAATTGCCAATCAAAATCATCCACCCAAATTATTTAATGATAAGGATATCATGTTTATGCTTGGAATATGCATTAAAACACTACAGAATTATCGTGCTGCCGGTAAAATTAGATATCTCAAAATGGAAAAAAAAATATATTATACACAACAACATATCGATGAATTTTTAGATAGATTTGATTCAAAGCACCTCAATAAAATGGTTGTTTAGGAAAAATCTGATTTGACCATACCAACCATTTTCTGTACTTTTGCAACTTAAGCGTGGGCTATTTTCTTATCTTTCTATGTGGGCTTTCCTAGGGCCTCGAACGCGGATAATGAGTAGTTCACGCTTTTTTTGTGCCCAAAATCTGGGGTAGGAAACCAATGAATACGATTTGTGAAAATATATTTTAATAAATAGATTGCCCACACGAATGTATTTCGTACATTTGCAATTCAAATCGGGTCGGTGAAAATTCCAGTCGGTGCTGTAGAGACGCGGCGCGCCCCGTCTCTATACCCATGGATAACAAATCGATGCAATGACAACATTTTCAACATTTTCTAAATAGCATTTAGCTATTGTTCATTACAAGTTAATCCAACAAAATTCAAAACAAAATGAATATACAAGTTCAAAAAATCAATCTAGCAAAAATGATACTCGAAACAGACAATCCAAGAATTTTGGAATCTGTAAAGAATATCTTTGTGAAGGCTAAGCAACAGGATTTTTGGCAGACCATGCCGGATGAACAAAAACAGGAAATTGAAAAAGGTTTAGCTGAAATTGTGAGTGAAGATACTGTTGAATACGAAAGAGTAATAAAGAAACACAGAAAATGAGAAGGGTAGTTCTTTCGAAAACTGCAGCCAATAAATTGGATATTTTACTGAAATACCTTGAATTTGAATGGTCAGAGAAAGTGAAACATAATTTCATAGAAAAGCTCGATAATTCTACCGAACAAATCAGAAGATATCCGCTAAGTTGTGAAAAATCACAACTGAAACTAGGATTGCATCGTTGCATTGTCACAAAACAAACCACTTTATACTATACATTTGATACAAAAAGAATTTATATTGTTACATTATTTGATAACAGAATGAACCCTAAAAAATTAAAAGAAGAAACAAAATAAAACAGATAACAAAATATCTTTCAACATTTTATAAATAGCATTTAGCTATTGTTCGCGCCATCAGAAACCTAGTAAATTTCAAATAGCGAACGTCTATAAGATACAGTAAGCAAAATGCTCACGCCAAACGGCGTGGGCTTTTGACTTATCTTTAGACGTGGGCTTTACTAGGGCCTTGATGGCGGATAAGACGGAACTCACGCCTTTTTTGTGCCGTGAAGTTTGATTTTATTATTTCCGAATAATGGCTGGATTGCCCTAATCCGAAGCCATGGTTTACTTCCTTTTTTCTTTCCTCCTTTTTTATTTTAGTAACGCTTTCAGGTGCTTAGTTCCGTCCAAAAACGGAATGTCCGTTTCACTACCACACGCTGACAGACCCGATAGGTATCGGGTTACTGCGTCCGATGACCTGACAGTGTGCTTGCACCTGTCAGCGTCGAAAACCGTATCCTGTAGAGACGGGGCGCGCCCCGTCTCTACGAACCCCATTTATATGCAACAATATCATTACAATCAAAACTAAAAACAAAATTATATGGCATTAAATATCCTTCAATACGAGTCCGACATCTGGTCGTCAGCCGATTCATTGCGTTCTGCAGGTTTGAAACAGAGCGATTTCCCAAAATACATGATGCCATTCTTTGCGCTCCGCATGGTGGAAAGTCGCCTAATACGTGAACACAAACGCCTGTCAGAAGACTTTGGTAAAACAGAACAGAATACAGAAGATTATATCAACTACTTCAAAACCTTGGGGTTGGGGTACAACGACTTTGTGATTAGGGAAAATAAAACATTGAGCGATATTTGTGCCAACGACAAAACCTTTGAATCGGACTTTAAAACCTATCTGGGGGCTTTTGATGAAGAAACACGGCATTTGTTGGGTGTGGAGAAAAGCAACGACGAAGAAAAATACCTCGACATTTCGGGAGTTTGCGGTATTCTGCGCGGTAAAAAGATACTCTTCTCCATCATACAAGGTTGGAGTAAAATAGATTTAGAGCCGTTCGACAATTCCGAGATAACCACCCTCGAAGAACATATCAAACGCAAATGGGCGGATATTTCGGCCGAAACAGCCGGGGAACAATACACGCCCGACGATATTATTGCCCTTATTACTGACATAGTGGCCAATAAAACACCTGACGGCGACGATTTCCTCACCATTTATGACCCTACCACGGGTGGTGGAAACCTACTTTTTGGGGTGGAAGATAAACTGAGCACTACCCACAATCGCCCCATTAAAACGCATGGCATGGACTGGAATTCGTCACTCTATGCATTGGCAAAAATTGAAAGTCGGTTCCGTATCGATTCCCAAATTGAATATGGCAACACACTTGTTGATACAAAATTTATTGACAAATCGTTTGATGTAATTGTGGCCAATCCTCCCTATGGCGTGGATTGGAAAGATTTCCGCAAAGCGATTGAAACCGACAAAACAGGTCGGTTTGTTGCCTTGCCTTCTATCTCCGATGGTCAGTTGCTTTTCGACCAACACATTGTTTATCAGCTAGACAATGACGGAATAGCCGTGGTGGTAAACAACGGTTCGTCCTTGTTTAGTGGCGATGCCGGAAGTGGCGAAAGTACCATCCGCAAATACTTTTTTGACAAAGACTGGGTGGAAGCCATTATTCAAATGCCTACCGACGAGTTTTTCAATACCGGCATTTATACCTATTTGTGGGTATTCAACAAAAACAAACCTGCCGAGCGAAAAGACAAAGTGATTTTGATTGACGGCAGCAGCAAATATGTATCCCTAAAAAAGAGCAAAGGTAAAAAACGCCGCGAGATGAGTCCAGATAACCGTGCCGAAATTATCAAGGCGCTGGTTGATTTTGAAGACAATGATTTTGCACGTGTGTTCGACAAATGGCATTTTTATTACAACAAACAATCCATCATGCTTACCAATGTGGACAGCAATGGCAAGTTTATTGAAGAAAAAATAAAGCTGAAACCTGAGTTAATTACCCAAGTGAGCGAAGATGGAATCAGTTCGCTCAATACATTTGAAATCAGCGATTACGACAAAACAAAATACAATTCAATCACCGATTGCTACAATGATACGATAGCACCGTTGCTGGAAGCGTTCGACTACAAAGAAAACCAATTGACGGTAAAAACTGCCGATAAATTGTACAGTTATCTGAAGGATGATGAAACGATAATTGCGGTTGTTCCCGTTGATTTGGTAGATTCGGTAGAGACGGTAGAGACGCGGCATGCCACGTCTCTACATGTCACGTCCGAACAATCCACATCCCTACAACAAACCAACCTGGGCTGTGGCAAAATACAAATAAAATCGACCTTCAAGAAAGCCGCCAAAACAGCCGATGCCAAATATATAATAACGGTGGAGCTTACGCCCGACCTGCAAAAGGATTACGAAATAATTCCTTATTCGCCCAACGAAGAAGAAAACTACAGCAACATTGCCGCCTTTATGGCAAAATATGTGTCGCGTCCTTTTGAGTACCTAGACAATACCGTCGGGGTGGAAATCAACTTCAACAAGGTGTTTTACAAACCCGAAAAGCTCGATTCGGTACAATCTATATTGAATGACCTCGATGCGCTGGAAAAAGAATTGCTAAACCTTGAAGCCAACCTCCAATTATGAAACAATATTCCAAATACAAGCCTTCGGGCATAGATTGGCTGGGCGAGATTCCTGAACATTGGGAAGTGAAGAGGGTGAAAGAAATTGGTAACGTTGTCTTAGGAAAAATGCTTTGTGGTGACCCTAAACAAGGTTATTCTCTAAAACCATATTTGAAATCTAAAAATATTGGTTGGATAAAAGTCAATACAGATTCTGTTGAAGAGATGTATTTTTCAGATACAGAATTGAAACAGTACAAAATCAAGAAAGGCGATTTATTATTAAGTGAAGGTGGTGAAGTTGGGAAGACATGTTATTGGAATAATGAATTAGATGAATGTTATATTCAAAACTCGGTTCATAAAATTACATTTCCTATTACTGCAAACTCACGCTATTTTTTATATTTTTCATTTACAGTAGGTGTGTCGGGTGGATATGACGGCATTGTTAATTTTATAAGTATCAAACACCTTACTTACGAAAAACTAAATCGAGTCTTATGGTGTGTTCCACCTAAGTCCGAACAAACACTTATTGTCAATTATTTAGACACCAAAACCACATCCATAGACCGCAAAATAGAATTACTAACATCCAAGGCTGATAAATACCGTGCGTTGCGCCGTAGCATTATCAATCAAACGGTTTGCCGTGGTTTAAATCCCGATGTGACTTTGAAAGATAGTGGTGTGGAATGGATTGGTGAGATTCCTGAACATTGGGAGGTGAAAAGAATGAAGGATGTTGCAAAGGCAACTATTGGGTTGACATATTCACCTGAAGATATTGTTGACGAAAACGAAGGTATTTTGGTACTCAGGTCTGGGAACATACAGAATGGTGAACTTTCGTTCAATGATAATGCTTACGTAAACTGTTCAATTCCTAAAAATTTGATGGTTAGAAACGGTGATGTTTTATTATGTGCAAGAAATGGTAGTGCAAACTTAGTAGGTAAATCAGCATATATAGACAATTACATGAATTTTTCATGGGGTGCTTTTATGACAGTTGTAAGAAGTAGAATTGGTAAATATTTGTTTTATGTATTGAATTCCGATTTACTTAAAAGTAATATGGGGTTATTTCAAACAAGTACAGTAAATCAACTGACAACAAAAATGTTAGATAACATGGATCTACCAATGACAGCTCATTCCGAACAAACCGCCATTACCACCTATTTAGATGAAAAAACATCTCAATTAGACACCATAATTACAAACATAACCCAGCAAATAAGCAAACTCACGCAGCTAAGGAAGTCGCTGATAAATGATGTGGTAACAGGTAAAATAAAAGTGACATGATTCTCCTAACAGGTTTCTTTTAACCTGTTAGGTTTTTAGTTAAGATATAGGAGCTAAATGTAAACTTGGGTCAACACGATTGGCCTTTAGGCCATTCAAATAAATGGAGAACAATGGCTTAAGCCGAAATATTATACATAGTTTTGGCTAATCCACGATAGCTATCGGGCCGAAGACAGATTCTCTTTCATCCTCCAGCTAAAGCTGGAGGCAATTGAAAAGAGTGCAACTAATAAATTTCCTGACAATTAGATTGATGTGAAGTCGAAAATGTTCAATAGGATTGGCTGTAATTTATCCCGCAAGGCGGGAAGCCATTCATAAAAATAAAAAAATGGAATTGGCTTTATTCGAAACAAACAATAACAAAACATACCATGAAAGAACTCGATTTACAAGGAGGATACCTGATTAATTTTCTATGCTCAAGGGCTGATGGATTGGGCTACAAAGAAGTAACTGCCAATACTGTTTCGGCTGATTTTGTGATTGAAGAAGACCTTCGGGCTTTTCTGGCGGATACGTCCTTCAATCAGGGCAATTATCGCAAATTGCTGCGCAACAAGTACGCAAATGATGAACGTGCCCTCTTTGCGGAGCTGATTCCTTTCTTGATGGAGCGTATTAAATCGAGTGCCAATATGGCTTTGTTTTTCAATGCTAACAAGAACTTTACTTTTCAGGGGCTTACCTTCACGCTTTTTGCGCCCAGCGGTTCGGAGCTCACAGGCGATAAGGATTTCGGCGAAAACATTTATAGCGTGGTGCAAGAAATGCCCTATAAATATAACGATAATGGAAAAATACTCTATTCATTCCGTCCCGACCTTACTTTTTTTCTGAATGGCTTTTACCTTGGTTATTCCGAACTGAAAAGCAATTGGAACAACCAGGATGCCCGCAAAAGTGGAAGAGCAAAAGTTACCAACGACTACCGATTTGCTGTGGAAGCCTATCTGAAAATTGCAAACGGCAACGATGTGTCGCAAACCATTCGCCGTAACTTCCTGCGCATCTTCGATAAAGCCATTCACATTACCACCACCGACATAAACAATACTTTTGTGCTGCGTGGCACTGCACCGCTATTTGAAGAAATAAAGGCGGCAGCTTCCAATCATTTCAATTACGACCAATACCAACATGCCATTCTCAAAGTATTCAAAGCCTATCCACTTCGCCATCCGCAAGCATCACAAACCGAAAGATTCGAAGAAGTTTTCCGTGCATTGTACTCCAAACGAATGATAGAAAAGGAGATACTTTACTACAATTTTCTAGAGCGCGAATATGTGGTAACCGGTACTGGACGCACCAAAGAGTACAAACACAATGATGGACGACTCATTGCACCTCGTCCAAAACAGAAGTTTGGAGCTGATAAAATTGCCGATAAAATAAAGGAATTCATTGAACACGAAAAAGAGCCCGATTACTTTATAAAGAAACTGGAGGCCGAACTAAGGGCAAAAGGGGCAAGCGAACCAAAGATACAGGAGCTTGTAAACAAAAGGCTCAAGTATCAGAACAACAAGAATGTATATTCATTGCTGCTGCAATATGCCGCTGGTTTTGGCAAAAGTAATATCATTGGGTGGTCGGCACTTCAACTGAAGGATATGCACGACGACAAAGGCAAGTTTATCTACGACAAAATAATGATAGTGGTGGACCGCTTGCAGTTGCGCGACCAACTGGATACGATGCTCCACAATATGAACATTCAAAAAGGAATGTTTATTGAAGCGTATGACAAGGCATCGTTCAAACAAGCTCTCAGCAGTTCAGAGCGCATTGTGATTGTAAACATACAGAAGTTTGCAACGGTTACCAGCAAGGAAAACTCCACTACCAATCAGTTTTTGGACGAAACAGCCATTGCCAGACTGGCTGCCATGCGTGTCTGCTTTATTATCGACGAGGTACACCGCAGTAATTCTGGCGACCAGCACGAGGATATGGTTTCGCTGTTCGACGAGCTGCAAAGTACCTTCGATAACAGCGACCAATACAAAACTGCCCGCATCAAAAAGAATCTCATTATTGGTTTTACGGCCACACCCAGCGACCATACCTTGGCGCGTTTTGGGGAATACAACCGCTATGCCGAGAGCGAAAAACTGTGGGTGCCGTTTGATAGTTACACCATGCGTGAAGCTATTGAGGACGAATATATTTTCAATCCACTGAAAGGAATTGTGCCAGTATCGGCCAAAATGTATTTCCAACTACCTGATAATAAGATGGAAGGTTTTGAAGGTGATACGGGTTACAATGATACCGCACTCACCGATGATGAAATAGAAAACCATTACCAAATTCGCAAAGAGAAGATTTATTCTGATAAAGAACGTATTGCAGCCATCTCCCGTTTTGTGGTGGATAGGTTGCTGTCGGCTGTGTATCATAATATCCGCGGCACTGCCAAAGCCATGCTTGCCGTTTCGTCCATTCCCAATGCCATTCAATACAAGCACCTTATTGACGAATATTACCCACAGGCAGTGGCTGCCTATAAAAAGTATGACCGTTTTAGCGAAGCATGCATTTACATTGTATATTCGGAGCGACAGGGCGTAGAATCGGCCAACAGTTTGAATGGTGGCATCAGTGAAAAACAGGTGCTTCAAAACTTCAAATTGGCCAAGAACGGGCTTATTATTGTGGTGGATAAATTGCAAACCGGATTTGATGAACCCAAATTGCACACGCTATTTCTGGATAAGGAAATTCGTGGTATCAATGCCATACAAACCATTTCGCGCGTTAACCGTATTACAAAGGATAAAAACGATTGTAAAATAGTGGACTTCTCGCACCTGAATGTAAATGTAAATAACATCAAACAGGCTTTTGAACATTTCAGCAATGTGGTGGTGTCCGATTTCAATCCCTTGGGTGATGAAGAAAAACTGATTGACCTTTACAAATTGTTGGGCAAAACGGATGTATTTAAATCTTATTTCAAAGCGTTCAAGCAGTATTCGGTTAGCAAAGAACTTGCAAGCCGAATGATTGAAATAGAAACAGGTTTCCGTCAATATATAAACAATGATTTGGAAGCTGCCAAAGAATTGAAAACCAATGTAAACAGCTATTTCCGCATTCTTAACCTGATAGAGTTTGTGATTGAACTGGACAAGAAATTTAGCGAGGAGCTATTTGTGGAATTCTGGCATCGGTTCAGTATCATTTTCCGTCAGGCAACTAAAACTACTATTACCGAAGTGGATGAAGTGGAAATCTATTTCGATAATAAAATTGGCATTATTGCGCCCGACGATGAGGAAATAAAACCCAAACCAACTGGCGGTGGCAATATGCCCGCCGACACAGGAGGTTCAAAATATAATATCCTGAAAGAGATAGAGAAACGGAACAAATTAGAAGAAAAAATTCAGGAACAGATTGAGGCTTTTGAAAAGTTGATAGATGAATTCTTTGATTTCTTACAAGCTGATAATGCTGGTAAACGATTGATTGCTAAAATCAAAAATGATGGGAATGCCTTCGGTTATGCCGAGAAGCTGAAGGATTTTTCAATTCTCTATCGACAATACACACTGCGCAACAAAAGTAAACTCAATGCGCTTTTCTTGCGAGAAACCGAAAGCAATCTTTCGCAGTTGTATGATGATTTTGAACGTAGTTTGATTGTATTGGCGCAAGAATATTCTATTCCACTATTAATAAATAGTATTGCGGCAGAACCAATTGTTGAATGATTTTATAATTCCGCCACCATTAAAAAAAACAGCAGCTTGAAGAAATATCGGCAAAGTTGGGGCTGGGATTAAAGGTGGAGGTGGTGTAGGAATATAGTCGGGGCGCGACTCCAAGTCGCACTCCGACTAGTGCGCTAACCCTGTCAGTGGTTGCAGATCCTGCCAGCGGTCAATGAAAAGACAGAATAGGAATTATGTCATCCCAAAAAAACTCAATCAATTTCCGAAAAGAAATAAACCCACGAATCGGGATGATAGTACGCGATAGCTATCGGTATTCAACTCTGTCATATTAGCTGAGCCGCACGCCGTGCGTCTTTACATTATATATAACGAAATTTCTACCGAAGGCTTCACTATAAATGTGAAGCCTTCGGTGCGTTTAGGACTGTAATCATTCGATATTTTGCAATTTGAATACGATAATACTCAAATAATACAGTGAAATGCCATCAAATCAACCCTACTATTCCAACCCATAAGTTAATCTTAGCGGAATACACATATAAAGTTCGTTAAGTAAAAATGGGGGCATTGCGCAGACCAACGCAAACGAGCGCAAACGGACGCAAAGCAACCATAAAAGATTGATATAGTGAATTTTGGCAATTTTGTTGTAGTTGCATTCTATAAAAAGTATGTGTAATTTTGCAATGTCAAAGTCCAGAAATGAGCATGTGCTAATTTTATCAAAAGACTTGACATTGATGGCCTATGGCATCAGCACAGAATCCCCTAACGGGACAGATGAGCGGCACAGTTGCAAATTTTGTTACCAGCACACACGGTACAAAAAATGTAATCCGCTCTAAAGCGTTTAATCCACGAAACGCTAACACAGTACCTCAGCAATTGCAGAGAGCCTGTTTTTCATTGGCCGTGGACGAGTATCAATCTTGGGGTGGTGTTACCGACCTTGGTTTTCCGGAAAATTCGGATGGCCAATCGGCATACAACCTCTTTATGGCTGCCAATCTGCCCGGCGCTATAGATAAAAGTGGGGCAGAACCTGTAATTGTTTACAGCAAACTACAGGTAGCAGATGGCTCTTTGCCCATTGTTATTGTCAGCAATGTGACGGTAGATGCCGCTGGAATCAGTATTAGTTATCAGACGAATGTAAGAATTCCGAAGATTAACGCCACCGACGAGGTAGTGGCAATTGCCAAAACCAACATTGGGGAAATATTGATGGACACCAAAGCCCGTGGTGCTGAAACTACCGGAACAATCATGATTGCTTATCCCGGTATATTGGCAGCCGACGTGAAGTGTTGCTACTTATTTGTACGCAGCGCCGACGGAAGCAAAGCATCGCGGTCGGTGTATATACCAGTTGTTTGACTTTTATAGGTATTAGTCAAAAAAAGGTATAGAAAGTAAAATCCCTGTATGTATTGTGACATGCAGGGATTTTTGTGTTTTAAATTCTCAGCTTTCTATTTCCCCCTCATCCATTTCATCTTCAGTTTCATCGCCCTTTCGGAATGTACTCGGCGAAACTCCAAATTGCTCTTTAAAGCACTTGGCAAAGTACTTGGGTGTGCTAAAACCGAGCATGTAAGTAATATCGGAAATATTAAATTCGGGATTATTAGTCAATAATGAAGCGGCCTTTTTCATTTTTACGGTAATGATGAAGTCATTGGGTGTTTGACCAGTAATTCCCTTAATTTTACTGAACAACTTGGTGCGTCCCAATGCCATTTCCCGCGAGAAAAAAGGCACGTCAAAGTCCGCATTCTCAATGTTTTTCTCGATAATTTCCTGCGCTTTTTCCAGAAATTCACGGTCGAGAGTATTGGTGGCTATCAATCGGGGCGTAAAATCAGTTTGTTTGCTGAATTTTTCCTGCAATAGCTTTCTGCCGTTCACCAAATTATTGCAACGCGTTATCAAAGTCTTGACATTGAATGGCTTGGTGATATAATCGTCGGCTCCCAACCGCAGCCCTTCAATATTGAATTCGATGGCTGTCTGTGCGGTAAGTAGCACCACCGGAATATGGCAAACAGCAAAATTATGCTTGATTTTGGAGCACATTTCACTTCCCGACATGTTGGGCATCATCACATCACTGAGCACAATATCTGGCTGATGTTCAATAGTCATTGCCAGACCCTCCTGACCATCAACGGCTGTGAAGATTTTATATATCGGCTCAAAAATACTTTGCAGCATTGCCCTCAGCTCATCGTTATCTTCCACAATCAACATGCTGTTTAGAGGTTCATTATCAGTCACCTGCGCACTTATTAGCTCCTGCATAAATTCGGTATCAATTTCCTTCATTTGCCGCATGCAACTTTCATCCACATCTTCGAATTCCGTTTTTTGTTCGTCGCTAAAATGCAACGAACCCTTCTTCAATATCACAGTAAAGCAACTTCCAACATTTGGTTGACTATCAACAATAATCTCCGCACTATGAGTTTCCAATATATTTTTGGTCAATGCCAATCCAATACCGGTACCAGGAACCATGTTGCTGATTTGAAGTCCATTCTCGGCCTGATAGAAGCGGTCGAAAATTCTACCAATGGCATCAGTGGTGATTCCAATTCCACTATCCATAATTTTTACAGAAGCGGTATGGGCATCCTGTTCTACAATGATACGAATTGTTCCATCTTTGGGCGTGTATTTAAACGCATTGGAAATTAGGTTGTAAAACACCTTTTGTAGTTGCACCTGGTCAAACCAAAGCATGATTTCAGGTTCTTGGCACTCAAAGTTGAATTTTATTTGTCGGTAATTGGCATACTCCGAAAAAGGCAGATATATTTCATACAGGAACTTTACCAAGTCGCTCTCACTGACCTTGATGTGCAAATGACCTTGTTCCGTTTTGCGAAATTCGAGCAATTCATTGATTAAGTTCTGCATGTTGAGCGTATTACGTTTCACATTCAAAATGCGATTGTAAATGCTTGGTTGAATATTGTGTGTTTGTAACAACATATCTACCTGACCCACAATGAGCGTAAGCGGGGTACGAAATTCGTGCGATATATTGGTGAAAAACCGCAGTTTGGATTGATTCACTTCTTCCAAATGTTCTTTTTCTTTCTTTTCGTAAGTCAAAGAAGTTTGCAGTAAAAGCCTCGAACGACTAAAAACAACATACCGCCACACTACAAAAACGATGAGCATAAGGTAAAAAAGATAGGCATACCAAGCAAAATAAAATGGAGGAAAAACCTGTATATTCAAATCGGTAGACGCTATTAACTTTCCATCGGCGGGCGAAATGGCCTCCACTACCAATTTGTATTTCCCGGCTCCCAAATTCATGAAATTCAACTTTGTAATGCCTTGTGGCAATTCAGTCCAGGCATCCGATGAGCCTTCCAAACGATAACGGTACACTGGCTGATTGGCCGGAATATAATTATTGGCAGCAAATTCAATGGTCAACATCGTTTGCCTGTGATTCAGCTCTATCGTTTTGGTGTAAGGCAATGTGGCTTCCAACACATTATTTTCATCGCCAGGCACCACCAATTTATTGTTTATGTGCAAGTTGACTAAATTCAAATTGAATGAACGATGAGGAATTGACAAGTTTTCTTCGTAAAAAGACACCATCCCGTTCATCCCCGCCATAAACAATTCGCCTTTAATAGTTTGGCACATACCACCATTGAATAACGAGTTGAGTGGCAATCCGTTTTCGATGCCATAGTTGTGAATCTTATTATTTTCCACATCCAACATAGAAAATCCTTGCGTAGTACTGATCAAAATATACCCCAATCGAGATTCAATCATGTTGCTCACAAAATCATTTTTCAATCCATTGTGCTTACTGTCAAACCTTTTGAAAGAATTAGTTTTGGGAATAAAAAGATTTACTCCACCTCCACTTGTACCAATCCAGACTCTATTTTTGCTGTCAATCAGTATTTTAAATGCATTGTTGTTGCTAATGCTATTTTGATCATAGGCAGCGTAAAAAAAGGACGTGATTTTTTCAGTCTTCAAATCATACTTATACGCTCCGTTAATACCCGCCAGCCACAGGTTTCCCGATTTATCAAGTTTTGCGTCTTGAATATAACTGACTGTCTTGTGCAGTTTTTTCGAAAAAAGGCTGAACCGCTTTGTCTGCCTATCAAATAGAAAAAGTCCATTGTGCGTAGCCACCAAAAGATTTTCCCGAAAAGGCACTACGGCAGTTAAAATATTCGTATTTTCCCATTCTGGGTAAATGTTTTTGTATTGAGAAAACCGTCCATTATTTGTGTTGAGCATGCACAAACCACCGAGATGGGTACCAAGCCACAGTTCGTTTTTATCCTTATCATAGTATGAAGATTTAATATTGTCTGCAGTCAAACTGTTTATGTTGTTCTCTTCCGATTTATATACACGGTAGGTTTTATTCTTTAAATCATAATATATCAACCCATTACCTTCGGAACACAAAAAAAGATTTTCTTTCTCATCTTCTATAATGCTACTGATTACCGGAAAAGGTTTATTCTGAAAAATGCCTTTTTGCAAATCATGAAAAGCATAGTAATTCACTTCCGGATTGAAATAATTTACACCTCCAAAATAAGTACCGGCCCATATAGTTCCCTGACTGTCTTTCATTAATGACCACACCGATTCGTTGGATAACTGCCTGTAATTGTATTCTTCAGAATCATAATGTTTAAAATAACCACTTTCTACGGTCAATCTATCCAAGCCTTTTTTGGTACCAATCCACAGAAAATCATTTTTATCCTCACAAATTGCACGCACAAAATTTGACGATATCGTTGATTCAGGCTTACCTGCATCGTGTTTATAATTGACTATATTTCCGTTTCGCTCAATTTTGAAAAGTCCATTTAACCAAGTAGATACCCAGATATTCTTTTTGCTATCCTCAAAAATATCCGAAACCTGACTGCAATCAGGAATCACCAAGCGCGTTTTTTTATTTTGGTCAATAACAAAAACACCCGACGAAAGTGTTCCCAGAAAAATACGTTGGTCAGATGTTTGCAGGATTTTATTTATGGCAGATTTACTCTCAATTTCAGCATAATAACTCTTCTTATCAAATAGGTAGGAAAATAATTTATTCCCTTCGGAAATCCATAAATTTCTAACCCCATAGGAGATTGCAGCTGTTTCTTTCCTCTGAATAACACGCATTTTACCACTTCGCAGGTTGTATTCATTAACGCCATTTTGGGTATGAATATATACATGTCCGTTTTTATCACCACATATATTCAGAATTAAGCTCTCGCCCAACGAATTTGAGTCATTGGGAATGGGACGGAAAACTTCCATTTGGTTTCCATTGTATCGATTCGCTCCTTCTCGAGTTCCAAACCACATAGCGCCCAATTCATCCTGATAAATACCATTCACCGAAAGTTGTGACAACCCTTGTTCTATGCCAATTTTGGAGAAATAAATGTCGCTAGCTGAAAATATGTTGATTGAATAAAGAATGACTGCCAAAGCTGCCAAATATCTTTTGATTGCCATATTGTGAGGTGTTTGAAAAACTGAGATAAGATAGAAATACTAACAAAGATATGCACAAACTTATTGGAATGCAAATATCGGAATAAAATACGCTGCAATAATAAATGGATGGGCTAAAATTGTTCGAAAATGTTCCAACATTGTACGAAGTTGATAAATTGGATTTTTTTTATAAGCGTTGCTGACAATAAAAGAATTATTTTTGTGGACTTCTAATAATTAAACTTGACACCCTTATAATCAAACTAAAAGCAATTTTTAAAATCATGTCCCATGAAAAACATAATAGCACAATTTGAAACCACTGGCGAGTTGGGTGAAATTCGCCCACTGAAAATCGGTCATATCAACGATTCATTTATTGTTGATAGCAAAGTTGCAAACGGAACGTCATATTTTCTACAAAAGATAAACCACCATATTTTTCAGAATGTGAGTGGTTTACAAGAGAATATCCGATTGGTGACCGACCATTTACGGGCAAAACTAATTGCTGCCGGTGTTACTGATATTGAGCATAAAGTGCTGCAATTGGTACCAACCAAAACAGGGGCTTGGTTTTATCAGGATGCAGAAGGTGCTTATTGGCGATTGTATGTAAACATCAGCAATACGCATAGTTACGATGTTATTACTCCCGAACTGGCTTATAAGGCAGGCGAAGAATTTGGAAATTTTCAATGCATGTTGGCTGATATCTCGCATGATAAGTTGATAGAAACGATTCCCAATTTTCATAACATGGAATTCCGCTTGGAGCAATTCCGCGAAGCTGTACGTGGCAATGCAGCTGGCAGAGTGGCCGAAACGCAGTGGATGATAGACGAAATTGAAAAGCGTGCCGACGAAATGTGCCGTCCGGAAAGGCTGTTCCGTGAAGGAAAATTGCCAAAACGAGTGAATCATTGCGACACGAAAGTGAACAACCTGCTTTTTGACGAAAACGATGAACCAATTTGCATTGTGGACTTGGACACCGTGATGCCCGGCTTTGTGCTTTCCGATTTTGGCGATTTTATGCGTACTGCTGCCAATACAGGGTTGGAGGATGACGAGAATTTGGAGAATATTGGTGTAAACCTTCCTATTTTTGAAGCTTATACACGCGGTTATCTGAAAAAAGCCACTTTTTTGACTCCGATAGAACTAGAAAACCTTGCTTTTGGAGCTAAACTGCTCAGCTACATGCAAACAGTAAGATTTTTTGGCGACTACCTGAATGGCGATACCTATTATAAAATCCAGTCGGAGCATCACAACTGGCAACGCACATTGGCACAATTTCAATTATTGAAATGCCAGGAAGAGCAGTTTGAAACCATGCAAAAAATTGTACTTTCACAAGTGAAAAATTGATTTACAATAAAACTAAATACACATGCGATTAATTATTCAACCTGAACTTTCGGGTATTTCAACTTGGGTGGCAGAGTATGTTGCTGAAAAAATCAAAACCTTTGCACCAACTGCCGAACGTCCTTTTGTGTTAGGATTACCAACCGGCTCAACTCCCCTTGGAACGTACAATAAGCTAATAGAATTACACATCAAAGGCCTAGTTTCATTCAAGCACGTTGTTACTTTCAACATGGACGAATATGTGGGAATTCCCCAAAATCATCCACAAAGTTACTATACTTTTATGTGGGATAATTTCTTTGGGCACATCGACATTTTGCCTGAAAATGTAAATATATTGAATGGAAATGCACCAGATTTGGATGCAGAATGTGAAGCGTATGAGTCTAAAATCAAGGAATTGGGTGGCATACAACTTTTTTTGGGCGGTATTGGTTCCGATGGTCATATTGCTTTCAATGAACCTTGTTCATCCTTACATTCTCGAACCCGTGTGAAAACACTCACTCAAGACACGTTGATTGTCAATTCACGATTCTTCGATAATGATATTCAACTCGTTCCTAAATGCGCACTGACTGTTGGAGTGGCCACTGTAATGGATGCCAATGAAGTGTTGATTATCGTAAATGGGCATAACAAAGCCAGAGCTCTCCGTCATGCAGTTGAAGGTTCTGTTAATCATTTATGGACCATTAGCGCACTGCAACTTCACCCAAAAGGCATTATTGTTTGCGACGAATCAGCTACTGAAGAATTAAAAGTAGGCACTTATCGATACTTTAAAGAAATTGAAGGACTTTAAAATTTCGAGAATGATAAATGACATATTTTCCAATTTATTTTATTGACTAACCAACTGATTTAACTGCCATGCAATACGATTTAAGCTCCAAAATAACCTTAGAACGCACTCCCGAGCGTTACTATCACTCTAATGACATGATTGAGAGTCTTCGTCAGACACGATATGAAAAATTAAACACAAAAATTTATGCCGATCCAAACATAGGTGCATATGACATTGCCCAAAAGATAGCCTCAATTATTCGTGAAAAAGACAATAAGGGTGAACAATGTATTTTAGGTTTGTCAGGAGGTTCATCGCCACTGGGTGTTTATGATGAATTAGTTCGAATGCACCATGAAGAGAACTTAAGTTTTGCCGATGTGGTTGTTTTCAACGTGTCGGAGTTTTTTCCTGTAAATCCGGGTGTAGGGCATTCCAATGCCCATCTGCTGCGAACATACTTGTTAGATAATGTCAATTTCAAGCCTGAAAACTTTTATACTCCAGATGTTACTGTCAATCGTTCAAACGTGTATGATTTCTGTCGCCACTACGAAGAGTTGATAGAACAATACGATGGGTTGGATTTGGTGTTGGTGAGCGTCGGGTTAGTAGGTAATATTGCTTATAATGAGCCCGGATCTCCTGTGAGTACATTAACCCGATTAATGTTGCTGGATAATGAATCACAGCGAGACTTGAAACGATATTACAGTTCCATTTCAGAAGTCCCTACAAGTGCAATCACCATGGGACTTTCAACTTTGCTCAATGCTAAACAAGTTATATTGCTTGCATGGGGAGAAAATAAATCAGTTATCATGAAAGAGGTTATTGAAGGTAAAACCGATGATAACGTCCCTGCATCATTTCTTCAGTTACATAAAAATGCCATGGCAGCCATTGATTTGAATGCTGCACAATACTTAACCCGAATTAGTCATCCATGGTTGGTGGGTCCATGTGAGTGGACAGATATGCTTATCCGTCGGGCTATTGTATGGATTTGCAAAGAAACTGAAAAACCTATACTAAAACTTACAAACAAAGATTACAATCAACACGGGTTGGATGAATTGTTGGCTCAGTACGGTTCGGCATATAATGTAAATATAAAGATATTCAACGATTTGCAACATACCATTACTGGCTGGCCGGGAGGTAAACCCAATGCGGATGATAGTAACCGTCCTGAACGGGAAAAACCATATCCAAAAAGAATCCTGATATTTAGTCCTCATCCCGACGACGATGTGATTTCTATGGGGGGTACACTTCAACGTTTGGTTGATCAAAACCATTCTGTACATGTTGCTTATCAAACTTCAGGAAATATAGCTGTAGGTGATGAAGAGGTAATTCGGTATGTTTCTTTAATGCAAAATATAGTTGACCGTTTTGATGATACTAATGATGCAATAAAATCCAAATATACTGAAATGCTGAATTTTTTGATGAAGGAAAAAGAAAGTGGTGGTTTGGACACCCCTGATGTTCTTTACATGAAAGCACAAATCCGAAGGGAAGAAGCTCGCGCTGCCTGTCGTTTTATTGGAGTTAAGCCCGAAAATGTACATTTCCTAGATCTTCCTTTTTATGAAACCGGCAAAGTCCAAAAAGGGAAACTCACCGATGCTGACATTTTGAAAGTGATTGGTTTATTGGAAGAAATTCAACCACATCAAATTTTCGTAGCAGGTGATTTGGCCGATCCTCATGGAACTCATAAAATTTGTTTAGATGCGGCTCTGGCAGCTATCCACGAACAGAAGGCATCAGACTGGATGAAAGACTGTAGGATTTGGATGTACCGTGGAGCATGGGCAGAGTGGGAAATTGACCATATACAAATGGCTGTGCCTATAAGCCCTGAGCAACTTCGCAGAAAAAGGAATTCTATTCTAAAACATCAATCACAAATGGAGAGTGCTCCATTTATGGGAAATGATGAAAGACTTTTTTGGCAGCGTGCCGAAGACAGAAACCAAAAAACAGCATTGTTATACAATAATTTGGGATTGGCTTCGTATGAAGCGATTGAGGCTTTTGTAGAGTATAAACTAGAATTATAAATTTAAAAAGACCAAATAACGCTTAGATGAAATCATTAAAAGTAAATTATTCGCCCGTACTCAATAATGCATTAATAAAAGACGCAGCTATTTATTTTGAATACAACAATGTATTTGAATATGTTGATATGTTGAATTGGCCTACACAATTTCCTTACAAACCAAGTTGTCAGTTTAAAATTGCCAGATCAACAACCAGCATTTTTATTCATTTCAAGGTTGTAGAAAGTAATATCAGGGCCTTAAATATTAATGATCAAGATCCGGTATGGGAAGACAGTTGTGTTGAATTTTTCTGCAAAACCCCCGAACAGAATTCCTATTTTAACTTCGAATTTAATTGCATTGGCACTTGTCTTGCTACACAACGTGAAGGTAAAGAGCTGAATGTAAATCCGCTTTCGAAAGTAAAAATGAATTCCATTAAACGATTTGCAACCTTGGGAAATAGTCCATTCGAAGAGAAAAAAGGCAATTTTGAATGGAAGCTAACGGTAGAGATCCCATTCAAAATAATTGATATTCAACCAGACCAATTGCCAGCAGTGTTGATGACCAACTTTTACAAATGCGCTGATGAAACATCAATTCCGCATTTTCTGAGCTGGAGTAATATCAGTACTGAACAACCTGATTTTCATCAACCAAAGTTTTTTGGGATTGCATACATTTAAAAATAAGATGTCTCTTTAATGGTTTTTTTAAAATCTTGTAATGAATTTTTTTGATAACCATAATTAATCCTGAAAAAAAACTTAGAAACCTCCTTAAAACTGAATATCCAACTTATCTTCCAGTTTTTCAATTGAATAACCTATTACATCCCACTCACTCCTTTTTTCATCGAAAGGAGTGATGATATTCATTTGTTCAAAAATGTCCAAAATATTCCAAGTCAAGGCCTCACTTGGAGTGAAGCCTTGACTATACCAACCAACTACGACATCAACTTTCACTTCAATGTTTCAACGTTCCCTCTTTGGCATATTTGATATAAAACTTATCTGGTGATGAGTTTTTAAAGTATTGTATGTAAGTATTATTATAAGGATCAACTACCTCACCACAGTTTTTATCAAGTTTACTTTCTATCATTTCAGATTGTGGGTAATTGGTAATATCAGAAACAAAGAATTTATTTTCAAACTTAATAGGCTTTCCAGTTTGTCCTACTTTGTATTCTATTCTATTACTGTAGGTTAGTGGGCTGTTGGCAGCACTAAAAGTCAGGGTTTTAATTTGCTTTTTGGTGGGGTGAATATACAAATCGCAATCCCTATAAAGGAATTCCTTAATGCTATATTCTTTTATTTGTTTGGAACTTAAGGCTGGAATACAGACCGTTTTTTCTTCGTTTGAGGACACAGATTTTCCACGGGAACTCATCGTATTTTCCACAGCACTATTTGTTTGAATCAGTTGCAAATAATTAACTCCAGTCATTGATTTTCCAACTGATTGTGCCGAGCCACTGTTCGAAGAAGTAGTGTAAACTCTATTCTTAAAATAGTTATATGCCATACCATTACTAATAAAAAAACACTCTTCCAGGTTGAGATAGATATTTGTTTCCGTTTTGTTGTAAAGCAGAAACCCAATGTCGCCACCATCTTCCCATTGATTATAAATCACTTTGCAATTATTGTCTTCATATACCAACTGGTTGTCTTTCAGTGCAATGTTAGCATCGGCAGTGGTTTTGTATACTTGATAGAAATTTTCGGTGGTCATACATGATGACATGGTTACAGTAATTAATGCAATGGAAAGAAGTTTTTTTGTTTTCATTGGGATATTTTAAAATGATTATTTATTTTGAGTTGATTGGTATGAAACCTTCCAAAAATAAAGCATGTGAAATTGCAATAACAACTTTTAGGTTATGCATGAAGTAAACTAAAGCTTATCAACTTTATTTATCATTTTAACTGTCCATTCATACTCCTTGATGATATAATTATTTGTTGCAGTCCAATCTCTTGTATTTTCAATTTTATTCAAGTTCAATTTTTCTTTATCTAGTTCTTCTTTATATTTTTGCAAACTTAATTTTGCTTCTGGTAGTCTTTTAAGTCTAATTAAAGCAATAACTTCTTCTTTTGTAATGTTTATTGATGGATAAATTTTCAATGATTTAGCAGTGTTAATTAGATTCAGTGCTTCAAGATTTTTTTGCTCATTATCAAACATGCTAAGTGTGGCTATAGCTGTTAATAAATAATCATCTTCAGTTGCCACATTTGTATCAATATTTCTTTTAGCAAGTTTTATACATGTTGTAAAATGTTGATTATCTAATTCTGCAACAGCATTAAATGTATTTATGAATGAAATTTTTCTGTCATATTGTATGTCATTAAATAATGTAGGATTTCCAATTTCCTTTATCCTTTCATCCATCGCCGGATGAGTTCCTTCACCAGATAGAGCTAAATAGTTACCAGTTAATACACAATAACTTTTTATTTTATTTAAAGCCGATGATAATGCTAGAGGATTTACTCCAATATATTTCATTAATTCTACTGCACATTTATCTGCTTCCATTTCTTGTTCTCTTGTGTATTTTAATCCCATTCTATCAAGCACTGAATTTGCTATATTTTGAGCTAATACTGCAGTTCCAATTGTAATTGCTCCAGGTTGATAATATGAATTTTTTGTCATAATATAAGTCTCACCAGCTGCAGCTGCTATAGTAGCAAATGTAGCCCAAAACTCAGCATTCTTTTGTCGCTGAGATGCTTTGTTGATATTTATTACTGAATGGTCTAATACAAAATGTGAAACTTCGTGTGCTAGCACTCCAATTAATTCTTCCTCTGAATTGATTGTTGACAATAACCCAGTAGTAATAAATAGTGACCCATTTGAAAATACGTAAGCATTAGGATTGAAGTCTTTTACAATCTTGACATTTAGTATGCCAGGTCTTCCATCCTCCAAACTACTTGGATATAAACGATAAACCAACGAATAAAGATAACTCTCCATATAACTATCATCAAAACATAAATCGTTGCTTTTCAAACGATTTAAATAGTCAATGGCATCATCTTCAAGTTCACTACGTAGTTTGTACTGGAATCCTTTTTTAAGTAGATTATCAAAAGTTTGATTTTTAAGTGCTTGACCTTGCCAAAATTCTTTTATACTAGTTGGAGTAAAATTAATTTTATCAAATTGATTATTGTCAATTAACTCTTCTTTGTTATTGTATAAAATGGAAATTCTTTTATTTCCAAACTCTTCTCTTTTCTGCGACGTAAGTGTTATAACTGTACCTAATGG
>JBAXAD010000003.1:0-64787 GCA_037142715.1 Paludibacter sp.
TTTTGTACTAGAACTTGCGGATAAATATATTTGTTGTAAAATAAGTATATTCGTAAATTAGACAAAGCTATTAAGCAGGTAATTGAATACTTTTTAAGAAGTATAAAAGGAATTTGGAAAATACCCAAAATTGTACAAAAAAATAAGCAAATGAAAATGCAACTTTTGTTCAAAATGTGTTGCCTCAGAATGAAAAAACTTTTCATTCTATCCATCAAACAATTCCGCTTCAGGGAGTTATTGATTTTTATTTGTGTTTTCTGTGCTTTTACAAATTCTTCTGCATGCTGTAGAGGAAAAAAAATAGGTACTATTCCGTTTGAAATGGTGGGTACATATATGATTGTGAAAGTAAAGATGAACGATTCTAAGCCTCTGAATTTTATACTGGATTCTGGTGTACGCAACATTATTATTACCGAATTATTTCCAGAGGATGTTGTTTCATTAAGCTATGTCAACGAGATAAATTTACAGGGATTGGGTTCTGGAACTGATTTGAATGCCTTTGCGAGTTACAACAATGTCATTCAAATGGGTAGAGTAAAACTGAATAATCAAAATGTTTATGTTATCAAAGAAGATATTTTCAATTTGTCGAAACATACAGGCACAAAAATAAACGGATTGATAGGAGTAGACTTCTTTGAGGATTATTTGGTGGAAATTAACTATACTTACAAGCAAATTAATTTCTATTTAAACGATGGGTTTGAATTTCCAAAAGGATATCGGAAGCTGCCGATTAGTATTGAATCGAAAAAAATGTATGTCCAATTGTCTGTTTTAGAAAATGATAGCATCCACAAAAATGTAAAAATGCTAATTGATACTGGTGCAGAGCTGAATGCTTGGTTTCAAACATTTACTGCCAATGCCATTCATTTGCCACAAAAAAATGTTGAAGGTAGAATAGGGCAGGGGCTCAACGGAGAAGTTAAAGGGAAATTTGCTCGAATTCCACAGATTTGTTTTGGTGAATTCTGTTTAAGTAATACGATTGTTGCTTTCCCAGATTCGGCTGATATTGCCGAAATAGTAATCAGCACAAAAAGAGATGGAACAATTGGTAGTGAGCTTCTTAGTAGATTTAACAGCTATTTCGATTATAAGAATAAGCTGTTTTATTTTAAACCCAATGCTTCCTTTAAAAATCCATTTACTTACAATATTGCAGGTATTGAAATAGAACAAATTATACCTTTTATTCCCCAAACGGAAGTATTGAATGTGTGGAAAAATTCCCCGGCTGAAAAAGCGGGTGTACAAATAGGCGACCAAATCATGGAGTTGAATGGTAACAGAACATTTCAGATGCAAATGGGTGAAATAAAAAATTATTTTGAAAAGCCGTCCAAGCATCCTTTAAGCATTACCTTAATGCGTGGTGGTAAAGAAATAAGGTTGAAAATAGATATGAATAGTAAATTATAATAGGCAGATTCGTATTTTTTTAAAAAACTTGAATTTGAAGGATTAAAAGTTATTTTTCCAACCATAATGACTTTTTCCACTTGAAATAATCTTAAATGTGTAAGTATTTTTCAAACAATCACTTATTTTGCAAAGAAAAAGTTATCAACAGTTTGCAGTCTCAAAAAAAACATCTATTTTTGCAGTCCAAAACCCCGAATTGTAAAAATAACAACATAAACACATAAAGCAATGAAAAGGACGTTCCAACCTTCAGTAAGAAAAAGAAAAAACAAACACGGTTTCCGTGAAAGAATGGCAACAGCAAACGGACGCAGAGTATTAGCAAGCCGTCGTGCCAAAGGCAGAGCAAAACTTACCGTTGCTGACGAACCTCGTCACAAAATCTAAGCATTCTGTAAAAACAGTATAAAGAAAGTAAAGACTTCAGGTAAGTTTTTACTTTTTTTGTTTTTAACCCCTTTGATAGCAATAAATTGATTATTTTTGGCATCTGTATTATTAGAGTCCGCAAAGTGTAAGATTGCCTATATATCAACAACTTGCAACTCGCAAATCTTTACTTGGAAGTAAACTTATGGATATTAAGAGATTTTGGAAGGAGACTTTCGCTGGTTTTGTACTGAAAAATGTGTTGATTGCCATCACTATTATTGTGGCTTTAACTTGGATAGCATTAATTTGTATGGATTTTTATACACATCATGGTGATTATCAAGTAGTACCCGATTTGCGCGGCGCTTATGTGGAAGAAGCAGTGCAGATTTTAACCAAGCAAGGATTATATGTAAAAGTAATCGATTCGGTATATGTGCGCAATAAAAAATTGGGTACTATTATCGACCAAATTCCTGCCCCAAATTCCAATGTGAAAAATAACCGTCCCATTTATTTAATTATTAATTCTAAACAAGTGCGACAAGTAAGTTTGCCCGATGTGAGTGATGTGTCTTATCGTCAGGCCGATGCAATGCTTCAATCCATTGGTTTGGTGATAGCTAGCGTAGAATATGCACCTTCTGATTTCAAAGATTTGGTAATGGAGGTAAAATACAAAGGCAGAAGTATTCTTGCTGGCACTCGTATTCCCGAAGGCAGTTCGGTAGTTTTGGTGGTTGGTAATGGTTTAGGTGCTGCAGCATCCGTTGTTCCAGCTTTAAAAGGACTTGGAATGGAAGCTGCCACTGCCGAAATACTATCAGCACAATTAGTTGTTGGCGCGGTTCAGTATGATACTCCACCTTCGGGCGACGAAAAAGATTATGTCATTTATCGCCAACGTCCTGCTGCAGGAACTTCACTTTCTGCTGGCACCGCCATAGAGATTTTCCTTTCCAAAGATAAATCGCGTGTAAATGAGGTATTTGAAGAAGATACCAAACCTGCAGAAAAAGAAGAAGTCTTTTTCTAGGATTCAAATTGTTCATTATTAATTTTTAATTATCAAAAGTGGCAGACGATTTTTTGAACGAATCAGCTTTGGATGAAATAGATGAATTGAGTGAAGTAGGAGAGGAGCAAGAGCTTTTTGAGCATTTTCGATTTGTAGTGGACAAAGGTCAAGCTTCCAACCGAATAGATAAGTATCTGGTAAACTGCATGTCCAACACGTCGCGCAACCGTATTCAGGATGCTGCTACTGCTGGAAATATTTTAGTGAACGGCAAATCCGTAAAATCCAATTACAAAACCAAAGCACTCGATATTATTAGCATTGTGATGGCTTATCCACCTTCGCAATTTGAAATTATTCCGCAGGATATTCCCATCAATATTGTGTATGAAGATGACGACATTTTGCTTGTCAATAAGCAACCGAACTTGGTGGTACATCCTGGATTTGGCAATTTCGACGGTACACTTCTCAACGCCATTGCTTATCACCTCAAGGACACTCCAGGTTTTGATGCCAACGATTCGCGAATAGGTTTGGTGCATCGCATCGACAAGGACACTTCGGGTTTATTGCTAATTGCCAAAACCGAAATGGCAAAAACAAATCTAGGTAAGCAATTTTTTGATAAAACCACGCAACGACGCTATCAAGCGTTGGTTTGGGGCAATGTAAAAGAAGACGAAGGTACTATTATTGGTGCTTTGGCGCGAGATTCGCGGGATAGAATGCAGTTTACAGTTTTCCCCGAAGGTGAAAATCCAGCAGCCAAGCATGCCGTTACACATTACAAAGTGTTGGAGCGATTGGGTTATGTCACTTTGGTGGAATGTCGTCTTGAAACTGGCCGTACGCACCAAATCCGTGTACACATGAAGCACATTGGGCATACCATTTTCAACGATGAACGGTATGGTGGTCATGATATTTTGAAAGGAACTACTGCTGCCAAATACAAACAATTCGTGAAAAATTGCTTCGAAATCTGTCCACGACAAGCACTGCATGCCAAAACACTAGGCTTTGTACATCCACGCACTGGTGAATTTATGCATTTCGAAAGTGAATTGTTAGACGATATGCAAGGTTTGATTGAGAAATGGAGAGCATATAAGCAAACGATGGAATAAGAACCCCTAACAAACCCGAAAGGGGAATGAGGCAAGTTCTTTCGACCTGAATTTTATAAATTCAAAATGTAACAAATAAATCAATACTAACTTCAGTTCCACTTTAAGGATTTGGGGTTGTATTTAAATAAATCATTACTAATTTTATTCCCCTTCAGGGGCTAGGGGTCATCTTTATTTATGAAAAAAAACATAGCCATTGTAGCCGGCGGCGATTCGTCGGAAGTAGTTGTTTCGCTCAAAAGTGCAGCGGGATTGTATTCTTTTATGGACAAAGAGCGTTATAATTTGTTCATTGTTACCATTGTAGGTCAAACCTGGCAAGTGGAATGGTCGGATACAGAGAAAATTGCCATTGATAAAAACGATTTCAGTTTTACTCGAAACGGTGAAAAAACCAACTTCGATTTTGCTTATATTACCATTCACGGTACGCCTGGCGAAAATGGTATTTTACAAGGATATTTTGAGTTGATTGGATTGCCATATTCTTGTTGTGGTGTGTTGGCAGCTGCAATTACTTTCAATAAATTTACTTGTAATCAATACCTTAAAGGATTCGGCGTAAAAGTATCAGAATCGCTCGTTTTACGTTCGGGACAATCAGTTACCAACGAAGAGGTGGCTCAGAAAATAGGATTCCCATGCTTCGTAAAGCCCAACGTAGGCGGCAGTAGTTTTGGCGTGACCAAAGTGAAAAGCTTAGAACAGGTTCAACCTGCTATTGCACACGCATTTGCCGAAGGTAGTGAAGTAATGATTGAGGCTTTTTTGGCAGGAACGGAAATTACCTGTGGCGTATATAAAACCAAACAAAAATCGCAAGTTTTGCCAGTAACTGAAGTGGTGAGCGAAAACGAATTTTTTGATTTTGATGCCAAGTACAAAGGTCAAGTTCAGGAAATTACGCCGGCTCGCATCAGTGATTCATTGACAGAACGGGTTCAGAAACTCACTTCTGCCATTTACGATATTTTGGGTTGCAAAGGCATTGTGCGCATCGATTACATTATTTCAGAGGGTGAAGTAATCAACCTTTTGGAAGTAAATACTACACCAGGCATGACTGCCACCAGCTTTATTCCACAACAAATAGCTGCTGCTAGGTTAAATATTAAGGACGTGATGACAGAGATTATTGAAAATGAATTAAATTGATTAATTTCAATCCTACAATTTTATGAAAACTTTCAAAGAAATATCTCAAATAATTACAACCGAACTCGAACAAATCAATTGGAACAAGGAACCTCGTGGATTGTACGAACCCATTGGTTATGTGCTTAGTATGGGTGGTAAGCGCATTCGCCCGGTTCTGACTTTGATGGCTTGTAATTTGTTTTCGGACGATGTGCAGCCAGCCGTTAATTCTGCTTTGGGATTGGAAATTTTCCACAATTTTACTTTGCTGCACGACGATATTATGGACAAAGCCGATGTTCGCCGTGGTCAACCTACTGTTCATAAAAAGTGGGATGATAACACTGCCATACTTTCTGGAGATGTGATGCAAATATCGGCATATCAATTTATGACGCAAACACCTGTTAATCAATTAAAGCGGTCATTGGATTTGTTTTCTCAAACAGCTGCCGAAATTTGCGAAGGCCAGCAATATGATGTTGAATTTGAGTATCGCGATAGAGTTGAGGCCGATGAGTATTTGGAGATGATTCGCTTGAAAACTGCTGTTTTGCTTGGTGCTTCGCTACAAATTGGAGCATGGATAGGTGGGGCAGGAGAGGAGGATGCACAATTGCTTTACGATTTTGGAATAAATATCGGTTTGGCCTTTCAATTGAAAGACGATTTGCTAGATGTGTATGGTGATGAAGCTACTTTTGGGAAGAAAATTGGAGGCGATATACTTTGTAACAAGAAAACCTACATGTTGATTCACGCTTTGGAAAGAGCAGATGGAAAAGCGGCTGAAGAACTGCATGATTGGTTGGAAGTTTCTGACGCAAAACAATCAGATAAAAAAATTCTTGCAGTTACATCACTTTACAATAAATTAGGTGTGAAACAAATTTGCGAAGACAAGATGCAGTTTTTTTATTCAAAGGCAGTCGCAAATTTGGAAAATGTGTCTGTTTTGGAAAATAAAAAGCAAGAATTGAGAAATATAGCTGATAAATTGATGTTTAGGAACGATTAATTATTTATCTTTGTGGGCATAAATCAATTTCAAATTACTAATTGACTTGCCATGCCCTACCGAAGACTACCCAATACTGATCAAGCGCGTTTGCGTGCATTACGTACTGCTATTCAGCAATTTGACAAACAAGAATTTGGAAATCTGGTTATTTCTTATAAAACCATTTTAGATGCCAAAACCTATCTCAACGTGTTTGAGAAACAATTAAATCAATACCAAATTACTTTAGATAGTCAAGTGTCTGCTAATAAGAAGTATCAGCAAATAGTACATAATGCCCGTTTATACATTTCTCATTTCATTCAGGTGTTAAATCTTTCGGTTATACGGGGCGATATAAAAAAAGACCACAAACTTTTTTATCATTTAGATCCTAACCTACATACAGTTCCCGATTTAAGTACTGAGGCTTCATTAATTCAATGGGGAAAAAGTATAATTGAAGGCGAAAATGAGAGAATTAGGAATGGAGGATTACCGATCTACAATCCCGCAATTGCCAAAGTACAGGTTCATTATGAGGTATTTAAAGAATACAAATCCACTCAAAAAATTTACCAAAACACTACCAATCGTAATTGGGAAGACTTGGTAAGTTTGCGTGAAAAAGGGGATGTCATTATTCTGAATATTTGGAATCAAGTAGAGGCGAAATTTAGATCTGAACCACCCTATATTCGCATGATAAAATGCCAAACTTTTGGTTTGGTTTATTATTACCGAAAGGGCGAGCCTGAGTTGGTGAAGGATGATGTAGTAGTTTAGTTTTGCTCAGAGCTAAACCTTATTCAATGGTTCTCAATGGCGTAAAAATTTTATCTAGCGACACATCATTCTCATCGTACGGAATTGATTTGAGTAGTTGAAAGTCGAAACCAATGCCCCATTTCGGAGCTTTGGATTGATTAAAATACCTGTCATAGAAACCTTTACCACGCCCTAGTCTGTTCTTTTTCAAGTCGAATGCTACTCCAGGTACCAATATCAAATCAGTATCACCGCAATAACTTTCTTCAGAATATGGTTCCCAAATGCCCTTATATCCTTTTCTCATTTTTTCGATGGATGTAAACTTCTTAATCTCCATTTTCTCACCTATTACAATTGGCAGTAAAATGCATTTTTTGTCTTTCCACTCGGAAATAAATTCTTGCGTTGGCAGTTCATCACTTGAAGACCAATAGATTAATATAGATTTTGCAGCAATAAATTCTGATGTTCCTGCTATTTTTTCAAAAACTACAACGGCATCTTTTTGTTTTTGGTCATCGCTGATTCTATTTTTTAATTCCTTTATTTGTCCCCGAATTCTATTTTTCTCAATAGAAATTTTTTCTGTCTTCCCTCCGAAAATTCCATTTATTATTTTTTTTAATTTGCTCATATTGAGTTATTTATAAAATTCCAAAAAATACTTCTTATTGTTGTAAAACTACAGAATTATTTCCAAATCCACAACTGACGATGTTAATCTTTCGCCAAATGAAACTTTTTTCAATAAAAGCTTGTTAAATCACATTAGTTTTATTAATTTTGACAAAATAAAATCATTCTATATTTTACGTTTCATTTTTCTGATTATTTTATCTAAATCATGCTTTAATATATGAAGAAATTATTTACTTTGTTGATAATTGTTACTTCCTTTCAGGTTATTAGCTCACAAATCTCAAATATAGTTCCCACTTCCACCTCCATTGCTCAAACTTCTGTGGCAGATAGTCACAGTTGGACAGCCTTTTCAAATCCGGCCATGTTGGGTTATATTCAAAATGCCGAATTTGGTTTGCAATACGAGAATCGATATTTGATTTCGGAACTTTCTACCAAGAGTGTGCAAGTGAGTTTGCCCTCAAATTTGGTGAATACCGGTCTTTCCTTCTCGCACTTTGGCTATTCGCTTTATCATGAAATGATGTTTGGTGTAGGTTTTGCCCGAAATTTTTCGGAAAAATTCGCTATGGGCGTGCAGTTTAATTATTATACAGCTTATTTTTCTGCCTCCAATTCTTATCGTGGCGCACTATTTCCACAGGTTGGTCTGTCCGTTAAATTATCTCCAAATTTTAGCTTGGGGTTCAATGCCTTCAATCCTTTTCAAACAAATATTCAAACAGATTTTACTATTAAACGACTTCCATCTGTTTTTAGTTTGGGATCAGAGTTTTATTTTTCCCCAGAGTTTGCTTGGCGTACGCAAATTGACAAAGAAGTAAGCAGTAACTATCGATTTGCCACTGGATTTGAGTACCTTATGTTACAAAATTTTACAGTCAAACTTGGGGCTTACCAAACCGATTATTTGGTGCCTTGCCTTGGTTTTAGATTTAATGCCGGCTCATTTCTGTTTGATCTCAACTGCGAATTACATCCATTGCTTGGCTTAAACAGCATGGCAGCAGTTAAATATCGCTTTAAACACTAATTTCATTTTTAGCCTATAATTTCATTAATTATTTAATTTACAACAATATGCGATTTTTCACTTGTTTGTTATGGTTTCTGGTTTTGTTTCCTTGTTTTGCAAGGGCACAGGATGCTGTTACTACCACCGAGCAGTTTATCGCCGATGTTTTTGAACAATATACTGCTGAAAGTGAGGTTGAAATAGATTACGACACGTTTTTTGAAGAGTTAATGTTTTGCGCACAAAATCCAATAAATTTGAACCATACTAATCGAGAAGAACTACAGCGATTACTATTTTTGTCGGACATTCAAATTGAGAACATACAGGCTCACATTTATAAATTTGGTAAGTTGCAAACTCTCTTTGAGCTGCAACTGATTGACGGTCTGGACATGACGGATATTCGACGTATGTTACCATTTGTTGTAGTGGGTGAATCTGATGATACTTACAAGAAAATATATTGGCATGATTTATTGAAGTATGGAAAAAATGAATTGTTCTTACGATTGGATAAAGGTGTGGAAACCAAAGAAGGCTATCAGTTTCTGCCAGAGGAAGATGTGAATGCCGCTGCAACCAATTCCAATAATTATTTGGGCAATGCGCTTTACCATTCCATGAAATATCGTTTTCATTTCAAAGACAGAATACTTGCTGGTATCACTGCCGAAAAAGATGCTGGCGAACAGTTTTTGGGGAAGAAAAATGTTGGTTATGATTATTATTCTGCCTACGCTCAATTGAATAATATTGGAAAAATTAAAACCTTGGTCGTGGGTGATTTTCGTGCCAATTTTGGACAAGGATTGGTGTTGCGGCCAGAATTTGGTATGGGCAAATCGTCCTATGTGCTCAATGTTTCGCCACGCAATTCGGGATTAAAGAAATATGGTTCCACCGATGAGAATAATTTTTTCAGAGGTGCAGGTGCCACGGTTCGACTTGGAAAGTTTGATGTTACTGCCTTCTATTCCAATAAGATGATAGACGGCGACACGGTGAATGGCACATTTTCCAGCATTTACACAACGGGTTTGCATCGCACTGAGTCTGAATTGAGTAAAAAGCATACCATCAATCAGCAAGTGATGGGTGGAAATGCCACGCTGACCAATTCCACTTATCAAATTGGGTTTACTGCTGTTCATACCATCTTGGATAATAAGCTGATACCTGATAAATCGGTGTATAATTATTTCTACTTTTCGGGCAGTCAGCAAACCACAGCCGGTTTCAACTATCGCCTTCGTTGGCAAAAAATCAATTTCTTTGGCGAAACGGCAATGACTGATAATGGTGCAATGGCAACTCTCAATGGTTTTACTTTCAGCCCATTATCGCAGGTTAGTTTGGTGGCGTTGCACCGTTATTATTCTCCAGAATTTGATACATTTTACGCCACGGCTTTTTCCGAGACTTTACGTATCAACAATGAAAGTGGTTTCTATCTCGGAGCTGAAATTCGTCCCTACAAGAAATGGAAAATAGCCACCTACATTGACAGTTATCGTTTTCCGTGGCCTAAGTATGGCATTGATGCACCGTCTATTGGCAGTGATTATTTGCTACAGGTTGATTATGCAGCACAGCGAAGAATTAGCATGTTTTGGCGGTTGAAATATGAGGAAAAAAAATCCAATCTTACCCAAACTGATGCTGTTATGCCATTGGTTGTTCCCATTCAAAAAGCTTCATTGCGCTATAATCTAGCTTATTCTTTCGGGAGTTTTAGTTTCAAGAATGTGCTTGAGGGCAATTTAGCACGACAGGCAAATTTCAATTGGACTTATGGCATAATAGCTTCGCAGGATGTAAGTTATGCGTTTTCGAATATTCCATTGAAAGTAGATGTTCGGTTTCAATTTTTTGATGCCGTAAATTACGAAAATCGCCTTTATTCTTACGAAAAGGATGTGCTTTATGCATTCTCCATTCCAATGTATTTTGGTTTGGGAAGTCGGTATTATTTGAATATGGAGTTTGATTTGAACAGCCGACTTTCGTTGTGGTTCAAAATTGCACAAACCGTTTATGCCGATGAGCGTGAATCATTGAGCAGCGGCAATGAAACCATTCCGGGGAATCGGAAAACAGATATGCGGTTGATGATTAAGTGGGATTTTTGAGTTTTTTCCCCTAAAGTTTTTCCCCTAAAGTTTTTCCCCAAACGCCAAATCCCCAGCGTCGCCAAGTCCAGGAATGATGTACGAATGCTCGTTTAATTCTGGGTCTATTGCTGCTGCCCAAACCGTTGTAGTTGCTTCAGGAAAGTGTGCTGCCACATAATCGATAGCTACCTGACTGGCAATAACCGTTGCTATATGAATCTGTTTTGGTTTACCCTTTGTTAGTAAAGCTCCATACGCCAATTCCATTGAACTTCCTGTTGCCAGCATAGGGTCGGTAATAATCAGCGTTTTACCATCTATATTCGGCGAGGCAATGTATTCAATAAAAATGTCAAATTTCAATGCATCTTTGTATTTACGGTAAGCAGAAACAAAAGCATTTTCAGCGGTGTCAAAGTAATTGAGAAATCCTGTATGAAATGGCAAACCAGCCCGTAATATCGTAGAAATCACGATGTTTTCATCTATTTCTTCAATTTTTGCAATGCCCAATGGAGTTTGAATATCCTCTAGTTTGTATTGCATGGTTTTACTAATCTCGTAGGCCATTATTTCACCAATACGCTCCATATTTCTACGAAAACGCATCGAATCTTTTTGAATTTCTACTGAGCGGATTTCTTTAATATAATGTTTCAGAACGGAATTATTGTCCGATAAATTAATGATTTTCATATAGTTGTAATTTCTAAATTTTCAATTATTATTATCTCTTTCGCGAATTTCGGCTCTGCGAATTTTACCGCTGATAGTTTTGGGCAATTCGTCCACAAATTGAATAATTCGTGGGTATTTATAAGGTGCTGTAACTGTTTTCACATGGTCTTGAATCTCTTTTATCAACAGTTCACCTGCTTTTTCTTTGTATTCATTGGCCAAAATAATAGTGGCTTTCACTATTTGTCCACGGATTTCGTCGGGTATGCCAGTTATAGCACATTCCACCACTGCAGGATGCGTCATTAACGCACTTTCCACTTCAAAAGGACCAATTCGATAGCCTGAACTCTTAATCACATCGTCTGTACGACCTACAAACCAGTAATATCCATCTTCATCACGCCACGCCACATCGCCTGTGTAATACACATTGTCATGCCACGCCTCATTGGTGAGGCTTTCATTGCGGTAGTAGCCCTTAAAAAGGCCTACAGGATAGTGTTTGTCGGTACGAATAACAATCTGTCCCTGTTCACCCACTTCGGCAGAACGACCTTCGGGCGTTAGTAAATCCATATCGTAATGAGGATTTACTAATCCCATCGAACCTGGCTTTGGCTCTGCCCATGGCGAAGTGAAAAGCGTAAGTGTTGTTTCGCTTTGTCCGTATCCTTCGCGAAGTTTAATGCCGGTAAGTTTGAGAAACTGCTCATAAACGGCAGGATTGAGTGCTTCCCCAGCTATTGTGCAATATTCCAATGATGACAAATCATATCTCGATATATCCTCACGAATCAAAAAACGGAAAATTGTAGGCGGTGCACAAAGAGAGGTAATTTTATATTTTTCAATCATGGCAAGCATGTCTAATGACGAAAATTTCTCATGGTCGTACACAAATACGCAGGCACCAACTATCCATTGTCCATAAAGTTTTCCCCAAACGGCCTTCAACCAACCCGTGTCAGCTATTGTTAGATGCAAACTATCTTCATGCAGATTGTGCCAAAATTTAGCTGTAACAATGTGAGCCAATGGATAAATGCAATCCAACATTACCATTTTTGGATTTCCGGTTGTGCCCGAAGTGAAACTTATTATAAGCGGGTCGGCATTATTAGTAACTTTTTCAATGGGAGAAAAAGGTGCGGCGTTTTCAATTCCTTCGTGAAAATCATGCCAACCTTCCGGAACTATTTTTCCAACGGAAATCAGCATTTCAACGCTTGGTGACTCAGGCATGGAATCGTTGATGTGGTTGATAATACTTTCTTCACCAACAGCTATAATTGCTTTAATATCAGCGGCATTATTGCGATAAACCAAGTCTTTTTTTGTCAGTAAATGGGTGGCGGGAATGATGACAGCACCAATTTTATGCAATGCAATAATAGTGAACCAAAATTCATAACGACGTTTGAGAATGGCCATTACGATGTCTCCTTTTTTTATTCCCAGGCTTTGAAAATAGGATGCTGTTTGGTCGGAATATTGCTTCATTTCGGCAAAAGTAAATGTGCGACTTTCACCCAAGTCGTTTGTCCATAGCAAAGCCCTTTTGTTGGGTGCCTTTGCTGCCCATTGGTCAACAATATCGTAGCCAAAATTAAAATTGTCGGGAACTATAAGCTTGTAATTTGCCTTGAAATCTTCAAAGTTGCTAAATTCTGTTTGTTCTAGGTATTTATCGAGCATTGGTAATCGTTTATTTAGGAAAGAAATTATATGTGAATCAAATGGTTACATATAATTAAAACGTTTTCTAATAGTTTATTGAGGATTTTGTTTAGCAATTATAAATTCTAGATAGCTTGTTTGGTAATAGTTTGTGGCACTTGTCTTCAAAATACCGATAGGTATTTTCTATGTGTTCTTTAAAGTAAACACGTAGTGTTTTATTCTATGTGTTCCAATGTGTTAGCTATATGAGACTATGTGTCTAATTTCTTATGCATTGTGTTTTTTCTAAGAAATAACTATTTGATATGCGATGCTTTTAATCCTTTAATCACTGCATTAGAGAATCCGTTGGCTTCCATTTCGTTCAATCCTTTTATGGTTATTCCGCCAGGCGTTGTTACCTTGTCAATTTCCACTTCTGGATGTGAATTGTTGGCTTCCAATAAATCAATGGCGCCTCGCAAAGTTTGAATCACCACTTCCTTGGCCACATTTGGATAAATTCCCATTTCCACGCCACCTTCCATGGCAGCTCTTATGTATCGAAAAGCATAAGCAATTCCGCATGAAGAAAGCGACATAAAGGCATTCAATTGTGCTTCGGGAACAAGAAAAGTTTTACCTAGTTCACCAAAAATCGCCATAATCAGTTCTTCTTGTTCCTTATTTGCACGAAAAGAAGAAATTGTAGAAACACTTTGCAAAACGTCGATAGCAGTGTTTGGAATAACCCGAAAGAAGGTTGCTTCTGTATCAAAAAGACCAGCTAATTGCTCGAAATTGACTCCAGCGGCAATGGATACAATGATTTGTTTCTTGAAATCAAACTTGTTTTCAATTTCTTCAGCCACCACTTCTACCAACCAAGGTTTCACGGCCAGAATGATTATATCGGCATCTTTGATAATATCGCGGTTGGAAGTACTCACCGTTATTTCAGTCGCAAAAGCGGTTATTGCATCCAAGTTGGCTTGTGACACATCGCTTACCCGTATATTTTTCGATTGAATCAGCTTGCCTTTCGATAAACCACGTGCAATGGCTCCACCCATATTTCCTGCACCAATAATGGCAATTTGCAAATTTGTTGTTTCCATAATGCTATGTTTTATATGAACCCCTAGTACGTCAGCTGACGGAGAAGTAAGTAAGTTTTATTTTTGTAAAATTAATCTAAAGTTTTGTATGACAATATATTTAGAATGTAATCCTGATAGCTTTTCGATTGGTTTTAAATAGTCCCAATTTAAATTATAAAAGTGAATTTAAAATTAAATCAATACTAACTTCAAACTCCCCTTTAGGGGTTGGGGGTCATTTTAATTTTCCAAAGAATTCCAGCCTTGTGCCCTTAGTTCTATTTCTTCGCCTTCGCGCCCCACCAATTGCAGACCGTGCGCCGATTTGGTAATATGACCTACCACCGCAATGCCTTCCATGGTTATTATTTTGTCATAATCTTCGAGCGAAGCCGTGAAAAGCAATTCGTAATCCTCACCACCATTCAGAGCAGCCGTCACAATGTTCATATTCAACTCTTCGGCCATTACAACCGCTTGATAATGAATAGGAATTTTATCTTCAAAAACCCGACAACCCACATTGCTTTGCGAACAAATATGCATCAATTCTGATGATAATCCGTCCGAAATATCCATCATGGATGTTGGTAAAATGCCTTTTTCGCGAAGTGATTTTATAATATCCTGACGCGCTTCTGGTTTCAATTGACGTTGTAAGATGTAATCTTTTTCCTCAAAATCGGGCTGAACTTCTTCATTGCCTGCAAAAACCATTTTTTCGCGTTCCAACAACTGAAGACCCATGTATGCCGAGCCCAAATCGCCCGTTACGCAAATCAAATCATTTTCCTTGGCACCGTTTCTGTACACAATTTTATCTGCTTCCGCTTCGCCAATGCAAGTAATGCTAATGGCCAAACCAGTAAGCGAGGCCGATGTGTCGCCACCCACCAAATCAACGCCATATTTTTTGCATGCCAATGAAATGCCTGCATAAAACTGGTCCAAATCTTCCACCGAAAAACGCTTAGAAACGCCAATAGAAACAGTAATTTGTTTCGGGTCGCCGTTCATGGCATAAATGTCCGAGAAGTTCACCACGGCAGCTTTATAACCCAAATGCATGAGCGGCACATACACCAAATCAAAGTGGATACCTTCCAGCAATAAGTCGGTGGTAACCAGCACTTTTTTGTTTTCGTAACTCAGCACTGCTGCATCATCTCCAATGCCCAAAAGGGTTGACGGGTTTTCGTTCTTAAATTTTTCGGTCAAGTGTTTAATTAAACCAAATTCGCCGTAAGTTGATATTTCTGTTCGTTGCATTCTTTTTGTTTAAAGTCTAAAGTCAAAGGTCTAAAGTCAAAGGTCTATTCCTTTAACAAAACTATATTTGTTGATGTCCAATGTCATTAGACCTTTGTCCTTTGTCCTTCGACTTAAGACCTCAGACCTTTGACATTCGACCGATTTTATATTTTATCCACTCTTCTTTGGTGTCTTCCACCTTCAAAATCTGTCACAAAAAATGTATCAACAATATCCAAAGCTTCAGATTCAGTAACAAATCGAGCAGGTAATGAAAGAACATTTGCATCGTTGTGTTGGCGTGATAAAGCAGCAATTTCTGGGTTCCAGCAAAGCGCAGCACGAATGCCCAAGTGTTTGTTTAGCACCATACTAATGCCATTTCCGGTTCCACAGATTGAAATTCCGTAATCGAACTCGCCCTTTTTGATTGCCGACGCCATTGGATGTGCGTAATCTGGATAATCAGAACTTTCTGTTGAATAAGCGCCAAAATCTTTAATTTCTTCAGCTCCTTTGCCTTCAAGGTATTCAATAATTTGGTTTTTTAAGTCGTAGCCTGCATGGTCGTTGCAAATTGCAATGCGAAGATGTTTTAGATGATTCATGGTATATTGCTGTTTTTAAAGTTTCACAAAAGTAAATAATTAATTTCAACTATCGATGAATTTCAAGCTTTTCAACATTTTTGAAATGGGTTAATTGTATTTGAAATTTCTTTTTAAGTGAAATTTAGTTGAGGGTATTTTGATTTGTTGATACAGTTGTTGATGTTAATTACTTTTATTAATCAGATTTACAACCACTTTCACTATCATGTTCATGTTTTTTTCTTCGGTGCGGCTTTCGGCAATCATAAGCGTAAGTGCCACCAGCGTGTTGTTTTCAATTAATTTTGTTCCATTTTCACGGTAAAGAATGTTGTTTTTATCCAGAAACCACAAAAGCAAAAAGGCTGCAATTCGTTTATTACCATCGCTAAATGAGTGATTTTTAGTTACTAAATAAAGCAACATGGCTCCTTTTTCTTCAATACTCGGATAAAGCTCCTCGCCATCAAAGGTTTGATAAATAGTATTTATAGAACTATCAAACGATTCATCTTTTTCGTTGCCAAACAAACCACCACTTCCAAACTTATCTTTCAGCAAAGTGATAACAGTCATGGCTTCGTCATAAGTTGCTCTAAATTTGGTTGTTTCACTTGTGTTCCCAACTTCAAGTTGTTGATAGTCATATCTATCAAGTATATCTAAACCATATGTATAATCGGTAATTACTCGCAACAAACCGGAAGTTTCATCTGCCGACAATTCATGATTCTGAATAACATTGGATAGCAATTTTATGGTTTTCTTTAAATCTTCCAATTGTTCCAACTTTACTTTTTGGTTTATAGCATAACCCTTTACAAGATAGTCTTTTAATATACTATTTGCCCAGATGCGGAATTGAGTTCCACGGATAGATTTTACGCGGTAGCCTACTGAAATGATGACATCTAGATTATAATATTTTGTTTTATATGTTTTTCCATCTAAAGCAGCTGTCAAGTATTCCTTGACAGCTGAATCTTGTCCTAATTCCCCTTCTTTGAAAATATTGTTTATGTGTAAGCTTACATTTTGTTTAGATGAATCAAATAGCTCTGCCATTTGTGCCTGTGTCAACCAAACTGTGTCTTCTTCCAATCGAACATCCAATGCTGTACCGCCGTCAGGTGTGCTGTAAATGATAATTTCTCCTTTGTTCATGGTCGGATTTTTTTTCTTATTTCTTCTTCCAAACGCTCACTTCAGTCAAATGTTTTTCCGAAATTCTTGACGATTTACGAAGTGTCAATACCAAATCAAAAGGTTTATTTTCCAATGTAAAATACTTATCCAGAATAGTTTGTATTCCTTCGAATGAAGTCAACGGCTCACCATCTTGTTTGAAACCACCTGGCCAATGTGCTCGTTTTGTTTCGTTGCCGTCCCAATTATAAGTGGAGGTGATAATTAAAATACCATTTTCATTCAAGCGGTCTTGAATGTTTTTCAAAAACAGTATTGGGCAAATCAATTCTTCCAATAAATTGGGCACAATAATCAAGTCGTAACCGGTGTAAATAGGTTTCAGGTTATTGGCGTCGGCTTGCATAAAAAGAATATTGTCCTTACCGCTTTCAAGACTCATTTCCGACAAAACCACGTCTCGATAAAAAACCAATTCGCCTTCATCTTTTACAATATAGCGAATAAAACCTTTTTCCTGCAACTGAATGGGCATGCGAATAAAACGTGTCGACAAATCGAGCGCCGTCACTTTTTCGAAATGTTGCGCAAGTTCAAAGGCGAGTCGTCCTGTTTCTGCATTCAAATCCAGTACGCTGATATTCTTATTATTACCAACACTTTCAATGGCTATTTTGGCCAATTGTTTGGAGAAATTTTCTGTATCAGTAAATGCATCACCCCAGTTTGTTTCGCACGAATTTGCTACTTCCCGATCTGTTTCATATTCATCGTTGTGTAAAATTAGCGGCATTTCCGATTCCACCATTCTGAATCCAGCATGTTGGTAGAAATGTCTACGGAATGCATAGCGTGCATGACTAGCAGCTTCATTTCCAGTGGAAATCCACGAACCTCCTTTGATTATATTGTGTTTTCCGTCAAAAGTTGGTGCAGTAAAATCGTCGTAAAGTGGATGCACTTTGAAGCCAGGATAGCCGGTAATTGGCGTTTCGGTCCATTGCCAAACGTTGCCTACCACATCGTAAAAATCACCTACTGGGAACGAATCAACTGGGCAAGGTGAAGTAAAATGCTCCAAATTAATGTTTCCCGGCGCAGTTTCCCATTCTAGAACGTCCGTTACTTTTACGTGCTCTGATAGTCGTTTCCATTCAGCTTCTGTTGGCAGGCGCAATGTTTTGCCAGTTTGCTTACTTTTCCAGTTGCAAAAGGCTTTTGCTTCCAAATAATTCACTTCTGCAGGCCAGTTCCAGGGCATTTCTATTTCCTCTGCCACCAAACGTAGGCGATATTTTCTGTTTTTTATTTGCCAAAATAACGGCATTTCGGCTTGTTTAAATGTCTTCCAATTCCAGCCTTCTTCTGTCCAAAATTCTTGTGCGTGATAGCCACCAACTTCAACGAATTCTAGAAATTCTCCGTTGGAAATAAGGTATTTTGACGTTTTGAAATTTGAAACCTTTTCCGTGTATTTTCCATATTCATTGTCCCATCCATAAAGCGGATGTTCGAAAGATTTTCCCAAATGCATTTCAGCGCCTGGAACTGGCAATAATTCATTTTTAGGAGCTGCTCCATTTTCAGTACAGATTTCTCCAAATTTTCCTGCAACCACTTCGTCCAAAGGTAATTGGCGAATAAGAACCGATGAAGTTTCAAGATGAATGCGTTCATGTTCAATACCCATCATGATAATCCATAGTGGGTCATTCCACGTAATGGGAAGGTTTAATGTGGCATTTTCAATCACCTCCAAAATCACTTTTTTGGCTTTATTTCTGTAATCACGAACGGCATCAACACTTGGCCAATTGTAATGTTTTTCGTTCAAATCATCCCAGCTCATTTCGTCTACGCCAATAGCAAAAATGGACTCAAATTCGGGATTTATTCGTTCCTCCAGCATTTTTGCCAGAAACAATTTATTGATAAAAAACACTGCTGTATGTCCAAAATAGAAAAGCAGCACATGGCGCAATGGGTCGCCACGATGGTAGAATACCTCATCGGATTTTAGCTGGGTGTACAGCTTTTCGTCCACTGCCCATGTTTTCTCAAAATAGTTGATAATTTCCCGACGTTTATCTTCGGGTTTTCCATTCCGCAAATCAATTGTTTTGGTCAATAAATCTTGCATATTCTAAACTAGTTTTTTGTGTAAATATATTTTTTTCATTACGAAAGTTCCGTTCCCGTCCGCTTTCGTCTTTGTTTGTTCAATATTGGCAATTTGCTCAAAACCAACCTTTTGATATAATGAAATGGCTCCCACGTTTTCATCCCAAACCCGAATAAAAGCATCTGTGAAAATCGATTTATCAACTGTTTGGAAAAATTCATTCAATAATTTTGTCCCAATTCCCATACCACGTGCTGATTCTGTCACCATCATTTCTGCCACGTATACGCATTTATCAAGCGGAAAGTTTTTGTAAATCTCAGGTGGAACGGCCTTGTCAAGTTTTAATGGACAGCACAAAATTGCACCCATTACCTGCAAATTCTCAACCGCAAGTAACGCATATCCTTCCGTCAGAATTTCATCAATATATTGATTTAACACTACTGTATCAATGTATTGTTTTGACAAACCAGTTGAGAAAGCTTCAATGTATAACGCAATTAAGTCTTTACGCTGTTTGGAATTGTTGATTTTGACAATTTGCATGCAAACAATTTTCTTTTTGATATTGACGTGACTGCAAAATTAGACAATTCACGCTTATGATTAGCTATTTCCAACGAATAAAATCAAAACACCCATACATTGATATAAATGCATGGGTGAGAGTAAGATATTAGACTTTTTTATTGACAGTATAACATTTTTTCAATTAATTAGGTGTCCATTTTAATGAAATGTTCGAAAAACTTGAAACATTTGCAGGGGCTTGGGTTTGTGCTACAGCTCCTTTTGTAAAATTGAAGTAAGAAAAATTTCCTGTACCATTTCTATCTGTTAATTCCATGCAGATTCGGTATGTTCCATCCTCTACTATTGCCCCACTCACATTTGTACCATTCCAAGAACATGTGCGCGTAGCATAAATCGATTGTGTAGCACCTGTTGTAGCATTGGTTGTGTTTCCGGTTGAATTATAAATCCAGTAGGTCAAATCTGCTTTTCGTGCAGCAGCGAATACAAGCAATGATTTGACAAATACTCCCGAATTATTTTCTATCCAAAAAGCTAGTACATGGTTGGGTGCATAATTTCCTCCAGCAGTGCTAGTTGCTGTACTTATTGTAAAAGTACCTGCTGTTTTAGGCGGAACTGCAGTAGTTGTCATCGTAATTTCATTGCCATAAGTTGTTCCAATCAAATTTGTGGCATAAGCCCTTAAATAATAAGTGGTTGTGGCCGTAAGTCCGGTAACGCTACTGATATAAGTTCCAATTGTTGTTCCTTCAGAAGTTTTGCTATTGGTAATGGTTGGATTTGTTGTAGTACTCCAGCAAACTCCTTTTGCAGTTAATGTTGAACCTCCATCACTTGTTATATTTCCGCCAGATGTTGCGGTGGTTGCAGCAATATTAGTTGTTGCAGAAGTTGTCAAAACCGGAGCAGTAGCCTGCAAAGTGGTAAATGTAAACTCCTCACCATAGGAAGTTCCTTCGCTGTTTGTTGCATAAGCACGTACATGATAAGTTGTGCTTGCCTTTAATCCGGTTAACGAACTTGTAAATATTCCCGAGCCTGATGAATTTGATGTTTTAGAATTGTTAATTGTAGGATTGGCGGCTGTATTCCAGCAAACGCCACGTTCTGTTATACTTGCACCACCGTCTGAACTTATGTTTCCACCCGAAGTTGCAGTTCCTGAAGCTATTTCAGTAACAGCAGTAGTGGTTAACACAGGAGCTAGTTTTGTACTTGTGCATGCTGCAAAAACTAAAACAGCAATTACGAATGATACGGTTTTTAGAATTGAAAATCTACTGTTTTTTTTCATACTGTTTATTTGTTTTGTGATTGATTGAAGAATAAAAAACTAGTAAATCTATTTCATCAACTCAGGTTTTAATAACGTGTTTAATAATTCTATAATGGCATCCAATTGGAAGTGATATTCGTGAAATTAGCTCCATTTGCTGGTGTAATGGTTTGATTAGCTGTACCTTTCACAAAAGTGAACGAGGTGTTTGGGCCAGCTCCCGAATTTTCTGTCATTTCCATCCAAACTTTGTAGGTACCGTCAGCCACTACTTTTTTATTGATATCGGTTCCATTCCAAGTTGCATAAATGGTGCCATGACCATCGCGGGTAGCTCCTGTAATGGCGTCTGTTTTATTGGAACTAGAAACCGATCTCCATTTGATCAAATCGCTAACTCGCACAGCAGCTTTTACATAAAGCGTTTTTACAAACTTATCTGAATTGTCAGTCACCCAGATGGCTACAACATTTTTTGGAGCATATTGACCACCAGACGAGCTAGTTGTGGCAGAAATCAGAAGGCCTGATGTAACAGTCGGTACTGCATCTGATGAAGTAACTGCGGCAGTTGTACAACCAAAACCGACAAATGATATTATAGCTAGTAGCAATGAAAAACCAATTAAATTCTTTCTTTTTTGACTCATATTTTTTTGTGTTGATTATAAATATGAAAACTAAACGATAAGGAATTTGAAAAGTTGTTTAACTCAGGTGTCTAAAATGTTGATTTAACTAAGTTTATTGTCTAATGGTTACAAATAAAAGTTTCCTTAACGGCGTCCAGGTTTTAATATATTTCTTCACAAATTCGTCTTCGTTTTCAAGCTTTGACTTTAAATTTTCAATAGCGGTTTTCATTTCTTTCATCGAATTATTCATTTCTGAATTATTGGAATAAATTCCTTTTAAGATATTTTCGGCCGATTCCATATTCTGTCGGGATGTTGCCAGCATCGCTGTAATTTTTTCATCCTTCAAGCTCATATTTTCAAATTGTTTGTTTTTTGAAAGAATATAAAAGTTGAAATCCGCCACGCTTTTATTGAATAAATCTTGTGAATTCTGCATCATTACAACCAATTTATTGTATTTAAAATTCTCAATACTCTTTTGATTATAAGTAAATTGAGCTTCAATCAACGGATTTGTTATCCCACAATGAAAGATGCGACGATTCTCCCGAACCATTTTATCCAATGGATTTAATTTTTCAAGAAGAGCGATTGAGTCATTGAAATTAAAGTTTGATGCCATTTGCAATTTCGAGAAATCACTTTTCTCAAAATCTGAATTCGAGATGGGATTGTTGAAAAACTGCCAAATTGGGTCGAAAGGAATGTGCGTTTTGATAAATACTGCCGGTTTTATCATAAAGAATTCATCTCTAAATGAATGCACATATTTTCCAGCATCAAGATATCCGGCAGCCCAAGTTATGTCAATACAGTAAAACTGCTTATCGATTTTCACGGCATTCCAAGCGTGACTAATATTTGCCATTTTTCCATCCTGTTTTGTATAACCATTAATTACATACGATTGAACACCAACGGATTGACAGCATGAGTGAAACAATTGGGCATAATTGGCACAAACTCCTTTTCGGTTTTTCAAAACATCATCCACCAGTTCTTGCGAATTAAAATAAGTGGAATTTGAATTCAGCTTAGCCAAATCGTATTTGATATTATGGGCAATCCAAATATAAATGGCTCGTGCTTTTTCGGTGGGCGAAGTGATGTTTTGAGTCAGATATTTTGCAATTTCTTCTGCGGTTTTTAGGTTACTGGGAACGGTTTTGGATTGGTTGTCAATTTTGCTGAAATCTTTACCGTAAATTATACTGATATTGAGAAGTATAAGTGAAATAAGAATGAATTTTTTCATTGCAAAGTTGGTTTTACTTTATTATAAATCATATAACGGCAAAAGTAGAAAAAAAGCGCATTTGATTCTAATTATTAGAATCAAATACGCTTAAATAATGGTTCAATTTATAGTTTTAATCAGGAAATTCCATCAAATACGCTTTGATAAAAGCATCGATATCGCCATCCATAACTGCCTGAACATTTGAAGTTTGGTAGTTGGTTCGGTGGTCTTTCACGCGGCGGTCGTCAAACACGTAACTACGAATTTGCGAACCCCATTCAATTTTCTTCTTGCCAGCTTCCACCTTTGCAGATGCAACGCGCCGTTTGGCAAGTTCCATGTCGTAAAGCATTGATTTCAAGAGTCGCATCGCATTGTCTTTGTTGCCAAACTGCGAGCGGCTTTCGGTATTTTCAATCGCTATTTCCTTCATTTCGCCTGTTTCCTCGTCGCGGTATTTGTAATGCACCCGCACACCGGTTTCCACCTTGTTCACATTCTGTCCACCTGCACCCGACGAGCGGAAAGTGTCCCAGGTAATATCGGCCGGATTGATGTTGATTTCAATGGTGTCATCCACCAATGGCACCACATAAACAGAAGTAAATGAGGTCATACGCTTGCCTTGTGCGTTAAACGGAGAAACCCGCACCAAACGATGCACACCGTTTTCGCTCTTGAGGTAACCATAGGCCATTTCGCCTTCAATTTGCATGGTAACTGATTTGATACCAGCTTCTTCACCTTCCTGAATGTTGGTAATTTCGCACTTGTAGCCTTGTCGTTCGCACCAACGTTGGTACATTCTGAACAGCATCTGCGCCCAATCTTGCGCTTCGGTACCACCGGCACCGCCCACAATTTTAATAACCGCCCCCAACTTGTCCTCTTCGTGCGAAAGCATGTTCTTCATTTCCAGCGTTTCCACCAATTCCATGGCCAGTCGGTAAGCTTCGTCCACTTCCTCTTCGGTCATGGCTTCCTCGCGGTAAAAATCGTAAGTCAGTTGGAGTTCATCAACGGCAGTTTTCACTTCATTGTATCCAATCACCCAGTTTTTCAGTTCTCTCACTTTACGCATTTGGATTTCAGCCGCTTTTGCATCGTCCCAAAAACCAGGCACTTGCGTGCGTAACTCTTCTTCTTCTATCTGTATAAGCTTCGTGTCCACGTCAAAGGTACCTCCTCAGTGCATCCTCGCGCTCCAACACATTTTTCAGTTGGTCTATCGTTATCATTTTTTGTTGTCTAATGTCTAAAGTCAAAGGACCAAAGACTTTGGTTTAATTCTATTGTTTGTAATTATTTTATTTTCAGACTTTTAATATCTTCTTCAATTTCTTTTAAGCTTAGCTCTCTTTCAATTTCTTGTTGTACAACTTTGTATTTTTGAAATTCATCATTCGATTTTTCCAAGGCTTTATCGTGGCTTATTTTTCCGGCATGGTCTAGTAATTCTCTTCCGTTCAATTGAAGAATTGCATCCAACCTTTGCACCCAATCCGCCATGTACATCGGTGTTTGCTGCTGTGCCATTGTCTCGGCAAAAGCCAAATACTGTTCTACCAATAAACCGAGCAACTTAATTTCATCTTCTTTTAGATAGTTTTTAGCAATGCTGATATCTGCTTTCTTTACTGACAATGAGCTTTTTTTGTCATAGGATTGCATTCCCATTAATGGCAGCGAGGCATCTACTCTTCGATAAACCAATTCGGCAGCAGTTTGTTTACTTATTGCCCATAACAGTTTGTTTTGTATTACTTTGAAGAATCCAATCGTCCTTTCATCTTTTGCATCATAATCAATGCTAGTTGTATAAATATCTTTAATTTTTTGGTAGAAAAACCGCTCCGAAATTCTAATTTCACGAATGCGCTCTTGCAATTCGATAAAATAATTCATCGAATTGCCCGATTTAAAACGGTCGTCGTTCAACGTAAAGCCTTTGATAATGTATTCTTTAAGCCTTTGCGTAGCCCAAATACGAAATTTTGTGCCTTGCTGTGATTTAACACGATAACCTACCGATATAATTACATCGAGATTGTAAGCATTTACTTCGATTTCTTGTGTCTTACCTGCTATAGCACCGTGTTGAGTGGTTGTTCGGAATTTCCGAACAACCACTTTTTCCTCAAGTTCTCCTTCTTCAAACACATTTTTAATGTGTTCACTAACAGTTGCTTTCGATTTCTGAAATAATTCACAGAGTTGACTTTGACTCAGCCAAACGCTTTCTTCTTCGAGTTTAACATCAATTTTAATGCTACCTTCGGGGTTTTGATAAATGAGAATTTCGGAATTTGGTTCGGTCATAAAGGACTTTAATTTTATATTGTCAGGTTGTGTTTATATCATCAATGCGTCAAACCGCAAAAAATCGGTTGGACGCTTGGGGTTCGCTAAAAAAAGATGCAAGGCAGAAATATCGCAAAAAAGCCAACCAAAAAACCTGCAAAAACCTGACCTGGGGTGTGTGCTCTAAGTCCAATGCGTGATATGGCTACCAATGCAGAGATAGTGATAATTAACACCAAAAACCACAATGGATTAATGGCTACGCGATAGCAAACACCAAAAATGGCACCGGTTAAGCCTCCAATTCCAGCCAAGTGAGCACTAATTTTCCATTTTAGGTTGATTAATATAATGATAAAAATGGATACTGCAGAACCAATGCCCATGCTGACAATAAACATCGGAAATTGCATGGTGCGCCACAAAAATAGCGACCAGAAGAAATACGCCATAAACGAAAAAAGATACGGCATGGTGCGCTCCTCACGTCTGGAAATAAATAAATCGTGTAGCTCACCTCGGCGCAACATTAGCAAAATTGGAACTGCAGGAAGCAAAGCCGTGAACAAGAAGGTTCCACCAATAGCAATCCAACGCCAATAGCTTGGAAGTGAAGAAAATACATCCATGTTCATCAACAACAACATACCAAAAGTTGGCATCAAAAGTGGCTGAAAAACCAGGGAAATTATTTTATAAAATGTTCTCATGTTTTTTTTTATGTCTAAGGTCTAAAGTCAAAGGTCAAAGGTCTCCAGACTCCAGTCTACGGTCTCCAGACTTATACTATTGTTAACTAATAACCGCTCACTGTTGACTGCTAACTGTCAACTGAATTAAACTTCTCTCCGCATTCTAGCCACCGGAATACTTAATTGTTCACGGTATTTCGCTATGGTTCTTCTGGCAATAATGTAACCTTTGGTTTTGAGTACAAGCACTAATGCTTCGTCGGTAATTGGTTTCTGTTTGTCCTCATTATTTATGCATTCGGTTAGGATTTGCTTAATTTCTCGAGTCGAAACTTCTTCGCCAGAGTCGTTGGTCATCGATTCTGAGAAGAAATATTTTACAGGAAAAATGCCAAATTCAGTTTGTATATATTTGCTGTTGCTCACTCTAGAAATGGTAGAAATATCATAGCCGGTTATGTCGGCTATATCCTTCAATATCATAGGTTTCAAGTAAGTATCATCGCCTTCGATAAAAAATGCTTTCTGAAAATTCACGATGCACATCATGGTGGTGAGCAAAGTGTTTTGTCGCTGTTTGATGGCATCAATAAACCAGCGTGCCGAATCAATTTTTTGTTTCACAAACATTACCGCGTCTTTCATTTCGCGACTCTGATTTTGCTTGTTCCCAGCAAAATCCTGAAACATTTCGTTGTAGGTGGTATTCACCCGCAATTCAGGTATATTGCTGTTATTGAGGTGTACAGTAAGGTGATTCTCATCGTTTTCCAAAATAAAATCGGGCACAATGGTGGACATTGATTTCTCCAAAATATTGCCACCCCACGCATTTCCTGGTTTAGGATTGAGACGAATAATTTCAGTCAACACTTTTTTTAGCATTTCATCATCCATATCCAAACTAAGCTTGATTTTGTCGTAGTGCTTTTTGGAAAAATCATCAAAGTATTCGTTTATCAATCGTCTAGCCAATAAAACAGAAGGTGTTGGATCTCTGCGTTCAAGCTGCAGTTTTAGCGATTCTTGCAGATTGCATGCACCCACTCCGGCTGGATCCAATTGCTGCACCAAATTGATAATGCGCATCATTTCCGCATCGGTGGTTTGCACACCTGCCTGAAAAACGATGTCGTCCACCATGGCTTCTGGCATCCGTCTGAGATAACCTTCGTCATCTATATTCCCAATCACATATTCAGTCAGTAGTCGTTCTTTTTCAGTTAGTTGCAACAGACCAATCTGGTCAATTAAGTATTCGTGAAAGGTCATTCCTACCGAAAAAGGAATGTCTTCATGTTTATCGTCTTTTGAAGTATTATTGGCTTTCAGCTTGTAATCTGGGATGTCGTCGTCGGCCATATATTCGTCAAAATCTACATCGTCGTTGTTGCCGCCATCATCCAAACTAAATTCATCTTCGTCGTCATTTTCTTTGTCAGCATCTGCGCCCTCCTCCAGTGCTGGGTTTTCTTCCAATTCTTGCCGGATGCGCTCCTCTAGCTCCAAAGTAGGTACTTCGAGCATTTTAATGACCTGAATTTGAGCAGGCGACAGTTTCTGTTGTAACTTTTGTTGTAATTGTTGCTTTAACATAAACAGGTTTGGCGCAATGAATCAGCGTTTACTTCATTCAAATGACCACAAAGATAATGTAATTTTTGAAAATAAGACCTAGAATGATTTTTGTTGAAATTATATATGGGAAGTTCAAAAATATAATATATAGCAACATTTAATCGAAATACTGTAACATTATGCCAGCAATGTAAGTAGTAATAATTCTAGCAGAGCATGTAAATTATTTTATTTGTTTCAAACAAATTACTACTTAAAAAATGGGGTTATATTCATAATTTAATTCTAAAATGCTCATTTTATTATATTGAAAATCAATATATTAAGTGCTTCAATATTTTTTTTATGTTGTTTTTATTGGCGAACAAAAATTATTTCGTATTTTAGCATCTTGTATTGTAAGTTATAGTGATTTAATTTAGGTTTTTTCGCTTCAAAAAGGTCTAGAATTAAATGAAATTTGTAGTCTATAACTGACATCATCTCCTTGCTGTAAAATGCTTTTTCATAGAACGAAAATTTCTTGTAAAATAAACACTTTAGAGCCTGCATAGTATTTATTTTTGTGCTAAGTAAAGCCATAAATTCTTGCGATATGGCTTGTCTGATTTTTGGTTTTCTTTGAATCAATAAATATGAATTTTATATATTTCAATCAGATTGTTAGCTAATTTTGAAATTGTAGCTCAGAAGTAAAAAACACCTTTGCCTGTCAAACAGTTGATTTTCCAAGACTAAATGTTATTCTTAAAAAAAACATATGAAAAACAAGATTTTACCCTCCCAATTACCCGAAAAACAAAATGATGAATCTCAAACGCCTGTAATAGAAAATGACATTTTACCACCAAAATCCGAAGTGAAAATATCAAAGAACCTTGTGCCTGATTTTCTGATTGTGGCAATTGGTGCATCGGCTGGCGGATTGGAAGCATTGGAATCTTTTTTCGAAAATATGCCTCTCAACAATAACATGGCATTCGTTGTGATTCAGCATCTTGACCCTACCCACAATGGTATTATGCCCGAACTGATGCAACGGTTTACGGCCATGAAGGTTATGCAAGCTACCGATCAACTCAAAGTGAAACCGAACTGCGTTTATATAATTCCACCCAACAAAAGTATGTCGATTCTGAAAGATACTTTGTATCTTTTTGAGCCTATTGAAACACGTGGACTGCGCCTTCCAATTGATTATTTTTTCCGTTCGTTGGCACAAGACAGGCTGGATAAGAGTGTTGGCATTATTCTTTCGGGTATGGGCTCCGATGGTACCCTTGGCATTAAAGCCATAAAAGAAAAAAATGGTGTGGTTCTGGTTCAGGATCCAAGTACGGCAAAATTTGACAGTATGCCACGTTCGGCCATCGAATCGGTTATAGTGGACATAGTAGCTCCAGCCAATCAGCTGCCATTAAAGTTGATAGAATTTATGAAGTTTATTCCAACAATCAATTTAGATGCAGAAGTGGAGGTGAAAAATAAAAGTAATATCGATAAAATTATAATTCTGCTGCGTGAACAGTCGGGACATGATTTTTCGATGTATAAAAAAAACACCCTGTTTCGTCGCATCGAGAGGCGCAAAGGAGTTCATCAAATTGACCGACTTGAAAATTATGTCCGCTTTTTGCAAGAAAATCCCAAGGAGGTAGAAATTCTTTTCAAAGAACTGCTGATAGGCGTTACAAGTTTTTTTAGGGACACTGCCGTGTGGGAAAAATTAGAAGCAACCATCTTTCCTGATTTATTGAACGAAATGCCTGATGGTGCTGTGATGCGTGCTTGGGTGGCTGGTTGTTCTACCGGCGAAGAGGCATATTCACTAGCAATTTTATTCAAAGAATCGGTGGAAAAGCTTAAAAACCGCAGGAATATATCATTACAGATTTTTGCTTCCGATTTGGACAGCGATGCCATTGAAATAGCCAGAAAAGGCATTTTCACTAAAAATATAGTTTCCGATGTTTCGCCCGAACGTCTTAATCGTTTTTTTATTGAAGAAGCTGGCTGCTTCAGGGTTACGAATGCCATACGTGAAATGGTGGTTTTTGCCCCACAAAATGTGATTAAAGATCCGCCATTTACAAAACTCGACATTTTGACTTGTCGCAATATGTTGATTTACATTGAACCAGAATTACAGAAGAAAATTATTACTTTATTTCATTACAGCCTCAATCCAGGTGGAATAATGGTGCTTGGCACTGCCGAAACGCTTGGAAATATGAACATTGGATTTGAGGAAATTGATGGAAGATTGAAATTATTTAAACGAAGCGTAAATTCAATTTCTCCGGAACTGATTGATTTTCCAAGCTCTTTTCATAGACCAAAAATGGTTTCAAAAGAAAATAATAATACTTCAAAATCCATTGATAATATTCAATCCATTGCCGATCAGATACTTCTTCAGAGGTTTACTCCTTCCAGTGTTTTGGTAAATTCCAAAGGCGACATTTTATACATTACTGGTCGCACGGGAAATTATTTGGAATTGGTGGCTGGCAAAGCCAACTGGAATATTCACGTTATGGCCAGGGAAGGACTGCGACAGGAACTTCCGGTTGCGTTCCGCAAGGCCATGCAAAATTATGATCAAGTATTATTGTCAAATCTGAAAATTGGAATTAATGGTGGCAGTGTGTTAGTTAATGTGACAATTCAACGCATTGAAACTCCAGATTCTATAAAAGGCATGATTATGTTGGTGTTTAATGAAATTCCTTTTGTGCCCGAAATAGTGGATGCTGCAAAAAAACTGAGTAAACACAATTCTAGTAGGAATAAGGAACTTGAAATTGAACTTCAGCGAAGTTATGAGGATTTGCAAAGTACACGCGAGGAAATGCAAACATCGCAAGAAGAGTTAAAATCTACCAATGAAGAATTGCAATCTACCAATGAAGAATTGCAATCGACCAACGAAGAGCTGACCACTTCCAAAGAAGAAATGCAGAGCTTGAATGAAGAATTACAAACGGTAAATTCAGAACTGCAAACCCGTGTTACCGATTTTATGCAGGCAAGTAACGACATGAAAAACTTGCTCAACAGTACTGAAATTGCCACTTTATTTTTGGATAAGGACTTAAATATAAGGCGTTTTACCGATTCGGCTACCACCATTTTTAAATTGAGAAATGCCGATGTGGGACGACCATATACCGACCTTGTTTCCGATTTGCAATACCCCGAAATGGATAAACACGCCCGTCAGGTAATAAGAACATTAACTACTATTGAAACGCCAATAAAAACCAATGATGGGAGATGGTACAATGTTCGCATAATGCCATATCGTACACTGGATGACCGCATTGACGGGCTTATAATTACTTTTATGGATATTACATTTGCCAAAAAAATGGAAAATGAATTGAAGGAAGCCAAAGAGGAACTTTTGAAAAACGACAAAAAGATTTAACATATCCGCTTATCCGCTTTTTTGCGGTTTGTTGGATGATTGGAAGATAAGAGGAAAACCAAGAGTGCGTTAAAGACAACCTAACGCGTCCAACCGAAAAAAAATCGGTTGGACGCTACTAAACCGCTCAACCGCTTTCTCAGCGGTTTGTCGGATGAATGGAAGATAAGGTAGAACCCGAAAGCATTAAAGACAACCTAACGCGTCAAACCGAAAAAAATCGGTTGGACGCTACTGAAACCTAACACTTCCAACCGAAAAAAATCGGTTGGTAGCTATAAAAAATAAGATATTATGTATTTTACAAAAGACTGTACATACCATGTTTACAACCGGAGTAATGGACTTTTATTTCATAATAGGGAGAATTACATTTTCTTTCTGAAAAAGATTAGAATTCATATTCTACCTTTTGCGGATATTTTGTCTTATTGTTTAATGCCCAATCATTTTCATTTAATACTGACTGCAAAAGCAGAAGGTGTTGTTTTTTTAGAAAATGAAAGATTGAAAGATTTACAACAATTATCACGGGGAATAGGAACGGTTTTGAGTTCATATACTCAAGCTGTAAACAAGCAGCAAGGCAATAAAGGATGTCTTTTTGCACACAAAACAAAAGCAAAGATTCTGAATGATGCAAAAGATGATTATGCGTTAAATTGTTATATGTATGTACATCAAAATCCTTATCTAGCAAAATTGGTTGATAAAATTGAGGACTGGGAATTTTCCTCTTTCCTAGATTATATTGGGAGAAGAAACGGAACTTTAGTTAATAAACAAATGGGGATTGATATTTTTCAAGTACCCAAAAATCAGGTTTATGAACTTACCTATATAATGATGCAGGACAAGTTCGATGAAGATTTTAATTGATGCTGGAAATCCGCATAACCGCTTTTTTTTGCGGTTTGTCGGATGAATTGTTAGAAGGATGCTGGAGGCTACTGAAACCTAACGCGTCAAACCGAAAAAAATCGGTTGGACGCTACTGAAACTAACGCGTCAAACCGAAAAAATCGGTTGTACGCTACTGAAAACAAAATTACTTATTCACTAAATTTATGGAAACTAATAACATCAAAATTCTGGCTATCGATGATAATCTTGAAAATTTAATGATTATTAAATCATTGATTTTAAAGGAATTTCCAAAGGCATTGTTTTTAACTGCTCCTAATGGAAAAAAAGGATTGGAAATAGCTACAGCTCAATACCCTGATGTTATTTTGATGGACATTCTTATGCCCGATATGGACGGTTTTGAAGTGTGTGAGTTTCTTAATGCAGACCCTATACTAGTTGATATTCCGGTGGCAATTGTTACAAATGTAAAAGGGACTAACGAAATACGGATACGTGCCATGGAAGTGGGAGCTACAGCTTATTTGGAGAAACCTGTTGACATGAAGGAGCTTGCGATGCAGATACGTGCCATGTTGAAAATTAAAATTGCAAATGTTGCTAGACGTACTGAAAATGAGCGACTTGAAGTTTTGGTGGAAGAACGAACCCGCGAATTACTGGAAACCCACAAAGCAACGCTACATTTATTGGAAGAGTTGAAAAACGAGAATGAAGCTCGCCGAAATAGCGAAGAAGCATTGCGGTTAAATGAGGAGAAGTATCGATTCATGACCGAAAATTCCAGCGATGTCATCTGGCATTTAGACAGCAATTATTGTTGTGATTATATCAGTCCAGCCGATGAGCGAATGCGTGGTTTTAGTAAAGAAGAAATGTTAGGCAAATCGATATTGTCGATACTTAAACCAGAAGGTTATGAACAGGTTAAGCAAGTAACTGCACAGCGGTTGAAAGACGAAAAAAACGGGATTTTTAGCAATACCTATCAATATGAATTTGAACAAATCTGCAAAGATGGTAGTTGGATCTGGATTGAAACAAATTCTACAGCTCACTTCAATGAAGCTGGAGAACATGTTGGATTTCATGGAGTTACGCGTAATATTTCTGAGAGAAAAGCAGCGCAGGCGGCTATACGTGAAAGCGAGGAGAAATACCGAATTATAACCGAACAATCGCCCATTGCCATTGAGTTGTATAATTCAGATGGCAAACTTGCAAATGCAAACAAAGCGTGCTTGGAGTTGTTTGGAATAATTAACCCTGAAAATATTAAAGGATTTTCATTGTTTGATGATCCAAATATTTCTGAGTTTCACAAAAATGAATTGAAGCAAGGTAGATCAATTAACTATCAAGATGAATTCGATTTTGATAAAGTAAAAGAATTGAACCTTTATAAAACAAGCAAATCAGGAAAAATTTACCTCGACACAATTATTACCCCAATAACAAAAGAAGGAAAAAATGAAACTGAATACTTAGTTCAAATACAAGACATTACAGAAAGAATACAAGTTGAATCTCAACTAAAAAAATTAAGTAATCACTATCAGAAAATTATTGAAAATGCACCCGACGGAATTGTGTTAATTAATACCAACGGTGAATTCAAATACATTAGCACATCGGCCAAGCGAATGTTAGGGTATGATATTACGGAAGAAATTAACTCAACTCCCTATGACTTAACACACCCTGACGATTTACCAAACGTGCTATTTACAATTGATAAACTATTACATGACTTCACTTTATGTCCGTTATTGCAATATCGTTTTTTGAATAAAGTGGGTGTTTGGATCTGGATTGAAAGTAAATTCACTGTTCAAATTGATGATTCAAATGAGGTTTTTATAATAATTAATTTTCGAGATATAACCGAACAAAGAAAAGCCGATGAGGAGCTTTCTCAAACCCGACTAAATTACGAAACATTTTTCAATACGATTGATGATTTTCTATTTGTACTTGATGTGCAGGGAAATATAATTCACACCAATAATACGGTAAATAACAGGTTATTGTATTCGAAAGAAGAGCTTTTAGGAAAATCGGTATTGGAAGTTAATCCCGCAGACCGACGCGAAGAAGCTGGCAAAATAGTAGGTGAAATGCTCAGTGGACTTGCCGAAACTTGCCCTGTGCCAATTGTCACAAAATCGGGAGTACAAATACCCGTAGAAACTAGGGTTACGCATGGATTTTGGAACGGAGAGCCAGTGATTTTTGGCGTTACCAAAGATGTTTCGAAAGTGAAATTGTCCGAAGAAAAATTCTCCAAAGTGTTTCATGTCAATCCTTCGGCATGTACATTATCCGAAATGGATAATTATAAATATGTAGAAGTAAATGAGGCATTTTACAAGCTGTTTGGTTTTGATAAGGACGAAGTTATTGGAAAATCGGCTATAGAGTTGGGAATTATTAGTCCTGAATCTTATCATAAAAATATAAACTCAGGAGATGCATTTGGTAATGTATATAATATAGAAAGCATTGGGAAAACTAAAACCGGAGATGAAAAACAGGTTTTAATTTCTTCCGAAAACATAAATGTACAAGATAAAAGCTACCGTTTCACTTTAATTCAGGACATTACCGATCGGAAATTAGCAGAAGAATCACTCAGGGAAAGGGAAGGGAAATATCGGTTTATGTTTGCAAATAATCCACAACCGATGTTTATTTATGATTTGGAAACTCTCGCATTTTTGGAAGTAAACCAATCAGCCATAAACCATTATGGATATTCGAGAGAGGAATTTCTTGCCATGTCAATAAAAGACATTCGCCCAGAAGAAGATTTACCCGCATTTTTGGAAGACGTTGAAAAAGCAAAGCTAACCTTCATAAGTACTTCCAATGATTGGAAACACATAAAGAAAAACGGAGAGTTGATTTACGTACAAGTTACTGCACTTTCAATTATCTCGAATGGTAGAAATGCGCGTCACATAATGGTGAATGACATTACCGACCGCAAAAATGCCGAAAAAGAGTTGCGCGAAAGTGAGTCTAAATACTTCAACCTATATTCACTTATTCGATCAATGAGCGATACCATGCCCGACATGCTATGGGCCAAGGATTTGAATAATAACTATATATTTACAAACAAGGCATTTAGCAAAATAATACTTAATGCTACTGATACTTCTGAAGCAATTGGTAAAAACGATATTTTCTTTGCCTTGCGAGAACGTGAAACCCACATTGAAAATCCTGAATGGCATACTTTTGGCGATATTTGCGCCAATACAGATGTCCTTACATTGCAAGAAATGAAACCCATGCGGTTTGATGAATATGGAAATGTAAAAGGCAAATTTATATATTTGGATGTTGATAAAGCGCCATTGTATAATAGCAATAACGAACTAATTGGAGTTGTGGGTTCTGGACGTGATGTAACACAAAAGAAGGAAGTAGAAAAAAATCTCAGGCATCTAGCACGCCTTTATGCATTGCTAAGTGAAATAAATAGAGCCATTGTTAAGCATAAAAATCAGGACGAACTTTTTGATACTATATGTAAAGTAGCCATAGAATTCGGTCAATTTCGGATGGCATGGTTTGGCAAATACGATGAAGATATATGTAAGATTATTCCCATAATATCAGCAGGTTACAGCGATGGTTATTTGGATTTACTACGTCTTGACCCCAACTCCAAAACCAATGGGAAAGGACCTACCGGCAGGGCATTTCATGAAGGGGAAATTGTATTTTGTAACGATATTGCCAATGACCCAATGATGCAACCATGGAAAGATCAGGCACTTAAACGTGGTTATCAATCATCGTTTGCAGCACCTATTTTGCGAGGCGGAAAACCTTACGGAACTTTTACGCTTTATGCCTCTGAAGTGGGGTTCTTTAATAATGATGAACAAAAACTGTTGGCAGAAATTGGACAAAACATTTCTTATGCCATCGATGCCATCGATTCTGAATTGGAGCGCATACAAATTCAGCAAGATTTGGAAATTAGTGAGCTAAAATACAGAGAGTTGATGGAAAACTCGCCCGAAGGAATCACTATATATGTTGACGGAAAAGTGGCATACATCAACAAGGAAGCCATGCGATTGATGAGGGCAAAAGATAAGAACAACTTATTGGGCAAAACAATTGTAGATTTTATTCATCCCGACAATCAAGCCTTGGTATTGGAGCGCATGCAATATGTGGCAATGGCACCTTTGTATGCCATTTTGCCATCGGTGGAAGAAAAATATATCAGACTTGATGGTACAGAAGTGTATGTGGAAATTAAAGTGATGCCCATTCTTTATGATGGAAAACCAGCCATACAATTGTCAGGTCATGACATTTCGGATCGGAAAAATGCTGAAATGGCCCTTGCAGATACCATGACGGAATTAAAAACCATATACGATAACTCGCCTGTAATGATGTGCGTGGTGGACGAAAAGGCTGACATACAATTTGCTAATCAGGCTTTTGCCCATTTATCTGAAACTATTAAGAGCGAATTGAAGGGCGAACAAGTGGGCGATGTGATGGGATGTGTTCAGGCTTTAGAGAACAATGCTGGATGTGGTTTTGGAAAACTATGTGGCAATTGTGGATTAAGAGGCGCTATGTTGAATACACTTAAAACTGGCAAAGGACATAACAATATTGAGCATAAATCTACTTTGGTGCGCGATGGAATACATGTAGATGTTTTCCTTCTAGCTTCTACTGCGTTAATACTTACAGGTAAAACCAAGCGTCTTCTTTTGTGTTTGGTAGACATAACAAATCGTAAACAAGCCGAAGAAGCCCTTCAAAAAAGTGAAGAGAAGTACCGATTGCTTGCAGAAAATATGCATGATGGAATTTTATCATTTGGGGCTGATAACAAAATTAATTATGTGTCAGCATCTTATATTAAACAACTTGGTTATTCAGAGAAGACGCAGCTTGATAAGGGCGTAACTGATATATTTTCAATCATTCATCCTGAAGATCGTGATGAAGTGTTTGCAAATATATTTGATGCGATAGAAAAAAAGAAACCTCAATTGGTTTATTCTTATAGAGTTAAACATTTTTTAGGACATTATATTTGGCGTGAAGATAGTACAAAATTCAATTACGATGACGATGGAAATTATGCTGGCGCTTATTTAGTCTGTCGTGATATTACTATTCGAAAACAAACACAAGAAGCATTACAACTAAGTGAAATTCATTTGAATAACTTGTTTGAGTTTTCGCCAATTTCTATTTGGGAAGAAGATTTTTCTGAGATTAAAAATTATTTTGACGAATTGAAAGGTCAAGGAATAGCTGATTTTAGAGAGTTTTTGACTAGTAATCCCCACGAGGTAGAAAAGCTAGCAATGCTTATAAAAGTTGCGAAAGTGAATGAAACGAGCGTTAAAATTTTTGGTGCTGATACCAAAGAAGAGCTAATTTCTAGCTTGCCCTTTGCCTTTAGCCACATCAATGTGCCTGTGTTTCTGGAAGAGTTTGTAGCATTGGCCGAAGGAAAAATCCATTTTGAGGGCGAAACGCAAATTGATACTTTGAAGGGAGAAAAGAGGAACTTTTGGTTGAACCTCACCGTGATGCCCGACTATGAAGACACGTTGTCTAAAGTGCTGGTTACGTTTATTGACATTACTGAGCGGAAGCAGGCGGAAGATGCACTTCAGAAAAGTGAAATGTTTTTAAGGACATTTATCGACAATACTCCTTTTGAAATTTGGGCCAGAGATGTCAATAATATTGGAATACTGGAAAACAAAAAAGTGGTGGACCATTATGGATCTATATTAGGCAAACAGCCGAATGAACTTTCAATACAAGATAGGAAACTGGGGAAAACTTGGGAAAGTCAAAACGTTCGGGTTTTTAAAGGTGAAATGATAGATGAAGTTGTTGAGTTTAAGGAAAACAAAGAATTGTTATTCTATCAAAAAATCAGTTTTCCTATTATCAACAAGTCAGAAATCATAGGTATTGCGGGCTTTAATATTGACATCACCGAACGGAAGCGTGCCGATGAAGCATTAAGAATATCGCAAGTTCAATTGAAGCAATTTGCAGCTCATCTTCAGGATGTGCGTGAAGAAGAAAAGAAAATACTGGCCCGTGAAATTCACGATGAATTAGGTCAAATTCTGGTAGCTCTTAAAATTGATTTAGGATTATTGAAACAAAAAGTAGTAAGAAAATTTGAGGATACAGATCCAGGTGATTTAATTACAAAATTTGACCACCTGTATGTTTTAGTGGACGATACCATTAAAACTACCCGGAAAATAATGACCAACTTGCGGCCGGAAGTGCTTGATCTGCTCGGATTTATGGATGCCGTGAAATTATACAGCCGTGACTTTAAGGAAAGACATCGGATGGAATGTAATTTTACTTGCAACATTACGAAACTTGAAATTCAACCTCAGCACTCTATGGCATTGTTCAGAATTGTGCAGGAGTCGCTCACCAACGTAGCAAAACATGCCAAAGCAAGTACGGTGAGTATCACTTTGGAATTTCTGAATGATAAACTCGTCTTGAAAATAATAGACAACGGTGTGGGCTTTGATGAAAATCACAAAGGACGATCCGATTCGTATGGAATGATTGGTATGAAGGAGCGCGTTTTTCTGTTGGATGGCGAATTGAGTATTGTAGGAAAACTGGGAATTGGCACCACTGTAAAGGTTTCGATGCCTTATAAAGAAGCGTGAATTGTGATTGGAAATAGGATTTTGTAGAATACAAGATTCCAAAAACCCTTTACAATTTAACATTAAAAATTTCAATTTCCAGAATTCATTATGAAATCATCATTTAAAATTTCAAACATTCTGATTGGACTTTTCTTTCTGATAAGTTCCTCATCAGCAGTAGGTAAACCCACAAACGTAACTTTGCAACTGAAATGGAAACATCAATTTCAGTTTGCGGGATATTATGCGGCCATCGCCAAAGGATTTTACCAAGAAAAAGGAATTACAGTCAATTTGCAAGAAGCAATGGAAGGTGTGGATCCCAATGATGCTGTAGTGAACGGAAAGGCCGATTTTGGTGTGTGTACAACAGATATTCTTTTGCTGCGGTCGCAGAATAAGAAAGTAGTGGTATTATCTACCATTTTTCAACATTCGCCACAGATATTAGTAGCATCCAAAAAATCTGGTATTGAGCATGTTCACAATCTGATTGGTAAAAGAATTGCCATGGAACATAATGCTGTCGACATCATTGCATTTATGAAGGAAGAGGGAATTGCTTTGGATAAATGTGTGCTTCATGCTTATTCCTTCAACCCCAATAATCTAATTGAGGGAAAAATAGATGCTGCCACTGCCTATTTAACAGATGAGCCTTTTGAATTAAATCAAGCTCATTTCGATTATAACATTATTTCTCCTTCAATGGGAGGTATAGATTTTTATGGCGATTTGCTATATACCACCGAAGGATTGATAAAATCGAATCCTGAATTAGTAGAAAATTTCAGAAAGGCCTCTCTTAAAGGATGGAAATATGCCATGGAACATCCTGAAGAAATCATCAATTTTATTTACAATAATTATGGCAAAAGGCATAGTTTAGAGCATCTTAGGTTTGAAGCCGAAAAGATGAAAAATCTCATTCTCCCCGATGTTGTAGAAATTGGATATTCAAATCCAGGACGATGGGAAAGCATATTGGATGCCTATAAAAAATTGGACATGATTGATGCCTCGTTCAAAATTGATGGCATGATGTATTCCGATTATGTTGAACCTAAAGTGGTGATTCCTTGGGCATTGATTGGTGTCATATTTATTGTTTTTCTCGTTATTGTAATTATTGCTTTGGTGTTTTATCGTTCAGCAAGAAATCTTAAAAAGGAAATAAATAATCGACACGCTATAGAAAAAGATTTATTGGAAAGCAATGAATTATTTCATTCAATAATAAAGGCCTCACCCGAAGATATTACCATTACAGATCTAGAAGGGATAATTATAATGAGCTCACCAGCAGCATTATCCTTGTTTGGCTACAAAAATAAAAATGATTTTGAAGGTCATTTAATTTCTGAATTTATTGTTCCCGAAGATCGCCAACGTGCCATGGAAAATGTGGTGCTAATGTTTCAGGGAATTATGACTGGCGTGGGCGAATATCGTGGTTTGAGAGCCGATGGGACCTGTTTTGACTTGGAGGTAAACGCCGAATTTATTAGAGACCCCGAGGGAAAACCTATAAAAATGATTTATATTACCCGCGATATTTCCGACCGTAAATTGGTGGAAGAGCGGTTGAAACAAAGTGAGCAAAATTACAGAATGTTAATAGAGACTGCAAATGAAGGCATTGCGGTTTCTTACGATATGTATTTTAAATATGTAAATCCCAGAATGCTGGATTTAACAGGACGCACGCAAGAAGAGTTAATGTCAATCCCTTATGAGGAGTTTATTCATCCAGACGATAGAGAATTTGTGATGAGCAATAAGGCAAAGCGCATGGCTGGTAATGTTATTGTGTCGCGTTATCAATTTCGGTTTGTTCACAAAGACGGTTCTATTAGGTGGATGGAAATGAGTGGTGCAAAAATAGAATGGGAAAACAAGCCCGCCATTATAAACTTTATAACAGACATTACCGAGCGGAAAGAGGCTGAGCAGCAATTAAGTAACTCGCAGGAGCAATTGAAAAATTTTGCAGCGCATCTTCAAAATGTTCGCGAAGAAGAAAGAGCACTTTTAGCACGCGAAATACATGATGAACTGGGTCAGATTCTAGTGGCGGTTAAAATTGATATGGGAATGCTGCGGCAAAAGGTTATAAAATGCAATACAGATAATGAAAACAATGATGTTTTAGAAAAACTCAATCAGCTGTATATTTTGGTTGACAATACCATCAAAACCACCAGAAGAATAATGACAGGACTCAGACCAGAAGTGCTTGAATTGCTGGGATTTGTTGAAACAACAAAAATTCATCTGACTGAATTTCAAAATAGATATTCTATTAATACTGAATTTCATTGCAATGTAATGGCATTGAAAATCACTGACCAGCAGTCGGTTGCATTGTTCCGTATTTTGCAAGAATCACTTTTGAATGTGTCTCGTCATGCAGAAGCATCCCTTGTGAAAGTAGAAATAAAAGTAGAACACGAAAAACTGATAATGAAAATTGTGGACAACGGAAAAGGTTTTGATGAAAATAACAAAGGTCGATCCGATTCTTATGGAATGATAGGTATGAAGGAAAGGGTATTTCTGCTGGATGAACAAATGACAATATCAGGAAAAATAGGCAAAGGAACAACCGTGAGGGTAGAAATACCCTACAAAGAACCCATTGTAGGTACTGAAGAGTAGAATTTTTATCAATTTAAATATAGTAAATCATATAAATTAACACAGAACGCCACTGGCATATATCGAAATTTAATATGGACATTCAATTTAACGACATCTTTATTCTTGAAGAAATTCAACAATTGCAGGATATGTTTTCAGATGCTACGGGAGTGGCTTCTATTATCACACAGCCTGACGGTACATTAATTACCAAACCTAGTAATTTTACCCGTTTGTGTAATGATATTATTCGCAATACCCCAAAAGGTTGTGCCAATTGTATCAAATCCGATGCAACAATTGGCGGGTTAAATTCCTGTCAAGTTGTTGTAAAACATTGTTTAAGTGCTGGGCTTTGGGATGCTGGCGTTCCCATTACCGTAGGTGGAAATCATATAGCCAATTGGCTGATTGGGCAGGTGCAGGCTGAAGATGTAGACTTGGAAAAAATGAAAGCTTATGCCGATGAAATTGGTGTTGATAGAAATGAATTTTTATCCGCTTTGGAAGAGGTGCCTAAAATGACTGAAAACAGGTTCAAAAAAGTGGCCGAAATGCTTCATGTTTTTGTCATTGATTTGTCAGAAAAAGCATACAACAATTTGCAATTGAAAAATGAAATTGCAAAACGTGAAGAAGCAAATTTGAAATTGCAAAAAAGTCAGGAATCACTTTATATCACCCTTCATTCTATTGGTGACGGTGTAATTTCTACCGACAGAAATGGGTTGATAAACGAAATGAATCCTGTGGCAGAGCAGCTTTGTGGATGGAAATTGAAGGATGCAAAAGGAAAACCGTTGACTCAGGTTTTTGAAATAGTGAATGCTCAAACCAGATTGCCAGTTGAAAACCCTGTGGATAAAGTACTGGAAAATGGCCAAATTGTGGGGCTTGCCAATCATACAGTGCTCATTTCCAAAGATAAAACAGAATATCAAATTGCCGATAGTGCCGCGCCCATCAAAAATTGTGAAGGTGAAATTACAGGCATTGTGTTGGTGTTTTCGGATGTGACTGAAAAATATGAATCGGAAGAATCACAAAAGATATCGGATAAAAGATACAGCGACTTGCTAAACCATCTGGAAGCTGGAGTGGTGGTTCATGGCCCCGATACAGCCATCTTTTCAAGCAATCCAAGAGCATCGGAATTGTTGGGATTGACTGAAATGCAAATGTTCGGGAAAATGGCAATGCATCCCGATTGGAAGTTTCTTGCTCCAAACAGTAGCCATTTAGCACTAGAAGATTATCCGGTAAATTTGATTGCACGCACTAAAAAACCGATTATTGATTATGTGATTGGGATTAACCGTCCAGTGACCAATGACCTTGTATGGGTAATGGTGAATGGCTTTCCCATGTTAAACCCGACGGGGGAAATTTCTGAAATTATAATAAGTTTTATCGACATTACCCAGCGTACAATAACAGATGAAGCATTGATTAAAAGTCGTGAAGATTTTAAGGAACTATATGATAATGCGCCAATTGGGTACCATGAACTTGACAATGAGGGCAGAATAATTCGGATAAATCAGACTGAATTAAAAATGTTGGGATATACTGAAAATGAAGTATTGGGACAGTATGGTTGGGAATTTCTTGAAGATAAAGAATTGTCGCAAAATAGAATCCAAGGAAAATTGGACGGAACCATTAACCATGGCGATAGTGTTGAACGCCAGTTTCTACGAAAAGATGGAACTAAGCTAATTTTCCTTAGCAATGATAAAATACTGAAGGATCAAAATGACATAATAATAGGTATACGCACTACGGTACAGGACATTACCAAAAGAAAATATGCTGAAGAAGCTTTAGAAAATGAAAAGCATTTGTTAAGAACTCTGATTGATAATATGCCAGATGCCATTTACACCAAAGATTTGGAAAGCCGCAAAACCCTTGCAAATAAGGCTGATGTGAAAAACTTGGGTGCAAATTTGGAACTAGAAGTATTGGGGAAAACCGATTTTGATATTTTTCCAAAAAAAATGGCTGAAGGTTTTTTTGATGATGATCAAAGTGTGTTGAAAAAAGGTGAACCAATACTCAATAGAGAAGAGTATTTAATGGATGATAATGGTGAAAAACGTTGGTTACTAACTTCAAAGCTTCCACTTTTTAATAATAATCACCAGGTTATTGGTTTGGTTGGTATTGGTCGTGACATTACCATCAGACGCAAAGCAGAACTTGCTTTGCGCAAAAGCGAAAGTTTTCTCAAAGAAACACAAATGATTGCCAAAGTGGGTAGCTATTCATTAGACGTTAAATCAGGAATTTGGGTAAGCTCAGAGGTGTTGGACAAAGTATTTGGTATTGAGGCCAATTATGAAAAAACCTTGGAAAGCTGGAAGCGTATTATACATCCCGAATGGCAGGAAGTAATGATTGATTACTTTATAAATGAAGTAATTGGCAAGAAAACCCAGTTTAATAAAGAATATAAAATTATCAGTATTAATGATGGTGTAGAAAAATGGGTGCATGGAATTGGTAGGTTAATTTTTGGTGATAACAACGAAATCATATCCATGATTGGTTCCATTCAGGATATTACCGAACTTAAACAGACAGCATTGGCATTGGAAGATCAACTGAGAATGCAACAAGTATTGATGAATATATCATCAGAATATATCAATTTGCCCATCAATAAAATTGAAGCTGCCATTCATGTTTCTTTACGCAATTTGGCTGAATATGTGGAAGCAGATAGGGCGTATGTGTTTGATTATAACCTAGATAGTCAAAATTCAAACAATACTTATGAGTGGTGTGCCGAAGGAATTAATGCTCAAATTGCTTCAATGAAAGCTATTCCTTTAAATGAAATGTTGGGGTTTGAAGCTCATCAAAAAGGAGAATTAGTGGTCATTCCTAATGTTTCTGACTTGCATGATGGTAAATTAAAGCAATGGTTGCATAATAGAAATTTGAAAAGTTTTATTACTATACCAATGATGCTCAATGGTATAACCATTGGATTTGTAGGATTCGATTCTTTTAAAAAGCAACATTCTTATACCGAACACGAAAAATATTTATTCAGGGCATTTGCCCAAATGCTGGTAAATATCCAATTGCGTAAGGAGGTTGACGAGACGCTCCAAAATGAGCGACTCTTGCTCCGAACCGTTATCGACAATATCCCAGATACCATTTATGCCAAGGATCTGAATTATAAGAAAACACTTGCCAACAAAGCCGAAGTGAAAATACTTGGGGCAAAATCCGAAGCCGATGTTGTTGGGAAAACTGATTCAGAATTTTATGATGAAGAATATGCAAGACGTTTTAAGGCGAGTGATCAGATAGTAATTGAATCCGGAATCCCTGATTTTAACAGAGAAGGCTTAATTGTTGACGGATATGGAAACAATCGCTGGATGTTATCTTCTAAGCTTCCATTGCGCAACAAAGACAACCAAATTGTTGGACTAGTGGGTATTGGTCACGACATTTCCAATAGAATACTAGCCGAAGAAACACTGCGAAAGAGTGAAGAAAAATACCGCAACATTTTTGAAAACGTACAAGATGTCTATTTTCAAATGAACTTGTTAGGCGAAATATTTGAAATAAGTCCCTCTATAGAAAAGCTTTATGGATACAAACGCGAGGAAATTATTGGTAAATCTATTTACGATTTCTATTATCAAAATGATGATTCGATAAACTTATCCCTTTTGACAGAAAAAAGGACAATAAAAGATCTTGAATTTATAATTAAAAATAAAAAAGGCGAAACAAAATCAATTCTGTTAAATGCGCAGTTGATTTTCGATGCAGAAGGTCATCCAAACCATATTGATGGTACCATTAGGGACATTAGCAAGCGGAAGAATGCCGAAGATGCTTTGAAAGAAAGTGAGCGTAAATTCAGAAACATCCTCGAAAATTCGCCATTTCATATATGGGCTTTCGATGGTGAAGTGTACAACTATGTAAATAAAGCGTATTTTGATTTTACGGGAATTGAAAAGAAAGATATCATGACCATAGAAATGTGGACTTTGTGCCTTCACCCTGATGATTTGGAATCAGCTGGCAAGGTGTGGAATGATGCTTGGGAAAGAAAAGCTGAACATGATAACTATTTCAGACTATTGAGCAAGGATGGGATTTATCGTGATTTTTGGTGTCATGTTGTGCCTATATATGATGAATTTCAACAGTTTAAGCATTTTCAAGGATTTAATTTCGACATTACCGAGCGGAAGCAGGCAGATGAAGCTTTGAATAAATCGCAAGACGAACTCCAAAAATTTGCATCGCATCTCCAAAATGTTCGCGAAGAAGAAAGAATTATGCTGGCAAGAGAAATTCACGACGAACTGGGTCAAATACTTATAGCAATAAAAATAGACACAGGCCTTCTTAAACAAAAAGTGTTAAAGGTTGTCGACTCTATTAATTATTCGGAAATATTGACTAAATTTGAAAATCTTTTCGGGCTGGTTGACAACACAATAAATACCGCTCGTAAAATCATGACCGACTTACGTCCCGAGGTACTTTATTTGCTGGGATTTGAGGAAGCTGTAAAATTACATATCTCAAAATTTCAAGTACGACATAATATTGATTGTCAGTTTTATACTGAAGATACGAAACTTGAACTGACAGAACAGCAATCAGTTGCTTTATATCGTATTGTTCAGGAAGCATTGACCAATATTGTAAAACATGCAAAAGCAACAAAAGTAGATATTCATATTAGTTTAGTTGACAATGTTTTAACCTTGGAAATAAACGATAATGGCGTTGGCTTTGACCAAAATTTCAAAATCAAATCCGATTCTTATGGTTTGATTGGCATGAAAGAGAGGGTTTATTTGCTGGCCGGAGAACTTAGCATCATTGGTAATGCTGGTAAAGGTACATCGTTGAGAGTGGTTATGCCGTATTAAGTAGAAGAAAGTAGAGCTCCTTGTCCGCCAGCTGGCGGAGAATTAGGCAAGTTCATTCGACCTGATTTTTTAGATATAAAGATATAAGTATATCAATACTATCCTAGTTCTCCGCTAGCTGGCGGACTAGGGGTTATTTCTTAGTTTCCTAAATTTCCCGTAGAAACTACCTTAATGAAAAACGAAATTACCGATGTTGATACTACTCTTCGCCAAAAGGCAGAAAAGTTATTAAAAAAGAAAGCTACAAAAAAAGTAGAAACGCAACTCTCAGAAGCCGATTCGTTAAAATTAATCCACGAATTGGATGTGTATCAAATAGAGCTTGATATGCAAACCGATGAGTTTCAGCAATCGAAATTGTATGATGCAGAAAGGTTAGCACTCATACACCAATTGGAAGCTCACCATGTAGAGCTTGAGATGCAAAACCATGAACTCAGCTTGGCTCGTGTAAAGGCTGAAAAAATTGCAAAAAATTATTCTACTTTATATGATTTTGCGCCAACTGGTTATTTTACACTTTCCGTTGATGGTGAGATACTTGAACTCAATCTTTGTGGAGCGCAAATGCTTGGTAAAGAGCGAAGTAATTTATTGAATAGCAGATTTGCATTTTTTGTTTCCAACAACACCAAACCATTTTTTCAACTTTTTCTGGATAAAGTATTTATTACCAATAAAACTGAAACCTGCGAAATTACAATCAAAACCGATGGCAATCCCTCTATATATGCACATGTAACTGGATTGATTTCTGAAAATAAAGACCAATGCCTTCTTACTGTTGTTGATATTACCAAAAGGAAAAAAGCTGAAGAAGAACTGTTACTTAAGAATGTCATTTTTGATTCATCCATTGCTGCTAATAGTATAGCCGATATTGATGGTATAATTATAGAAGTAAACAATTCTTTTTACCTCGGTTGGGGTTATAAAAGTAAGTATGAAGTTATTGGAAAGTCTATAGCTAGTTTTTTTGCTTATAGCTCTGAAGCCGAGCAGATTATGAATTCCTTGAATGAAACCGGACAATGGGAAGGCGAATTTATTGCCAAGCGGGTTGACAATTCACACTTCTTTGCTTATGCTACTGCTACAGTTGTTAGAGATAAGTATGATAAAATAATTGGTTATCAATCATCTGTTATAGATAATACGAATCAAAAAATTGCTGAGGAAGCTTTAAAAGTGAGCGAAGAAAAATTCCGTGGCATTTTTGAAAACACCAAGGATATTTTCTTTCAAATTAGTTTAGACGGAAAAATCATAGATATTAGCCCATCGGTAAAGTCATTAACAAATATCTCTAGAGAGGAATTTATTGGTAAGTCTTTCATAGATTCACATAATAATCCTCTGAAAACAAAATTGCTTTTCGATTCCGTTATTAACAATGTGGATTTAACAGACTTTGAAATTGAAGTTAAATCCAAAAATGGTCATTCAAAGTTTTTATCCATAAATGCCATATTAATTGTTGACCAATTAGGAAACAAAAAACATATTGATGGATCAATAAGAGATGTCACTGAACGAAAACTGGCCGAGGATGCATTGACAGAAAGTGAGGAGAATTATCGGTTCATGTTTGCAAATAATCCGCAACCGATGTGGATTTATGATTTGGAAACCCTTGTGATATTGGAGGTTAACCAATCAGCAATTTGCCATTATGGTTATTCAAGAGAAGAATTTCTGTCAATGACATTAAAAGATTTACGACCAAAAGAGGATTTTCCAGCACTTATGAGGGATTTGGAATTGGCCAAAGCCGACAATAACACGGTTACCCAATGGCGGCACATTAAGAAAAATAAAGAGTCAATATTTGTAGAAGTCATTGCTCATTCGGTCAAATATAACGGAAGAAATGCACGTCATGTTTTGATAAACGACATTACCGAGCGCAAGCAAGTGGAGTTCAAATTGGTAAATACGCAGGAAGAGCTGAAGAAATTTGCAGCGCATCTTCAAAATATCCGCGAGGAAGAAAGAATAATGTTGGCTCGCGATATTCATGACGAATTGGCTCAAATTCTTATTGCCATAAAAATGGATATGGGTTTAATAAAACAAAAATTATCAAGAGGACTAAATAGTATTTGTAATGAGGAACTTATGGAGAATTTTAACCATGTATTTGGTCTTGTCGACAACACAATTCATACCTCAAGAAAAATAATGTCAGGACTAAGGTCAGAAATGCTTGAATTGCTTGGATTGATTGAAACCATTAAAATATATACCAAAGAGTATGAAGGCAGGCATTATATAAAATGCAATATGATGATTGAAAGCAATGAAGTAGAATTTGATCCACATAAATCTGTCACTTTATTAAGGATATATCAGGAAATATTAACAAATGTAGTTAAGCATGCAGAGGCTACTGAGTTAAATATTTATCTGACAGTTAAATCAAAAATACTTATCATGGAAGTAAAAGACAATGGTAGGGGTTTTGATAAAACCACGGAAAACAAACCCAATACTTATGGGATAATTGGAATGAAAGAAAGGACTTTTTTGTTGGATGGAAAATTAAGTATTGAAACTGAACCAGGAAAAGGAACTACCGTAAAAGTGGAAATTCCATATTAGAAGAACAGCTAGCCCTCCAACGGGAATTAGGCAAGTTCACTTTACAAGTTTCGCGTCCAATCGTTTTTTTTTACGGTTTGAAGCATAAGTAAGCAGAAATAAAAGCGGTTTGACACAATAAAACGAATTATGAATAAAGAATTTAAAAAAATGTTTCCAATTCTGCGACAAAAAGCAGAAGAGTTGTTAAAGGCTGCTCCGGCTAAAAACACCGTTGCCCAGCTTTCTGAAGCCGAAGCTTTGAAACTTTTGCACGAATTGGAAGTATATGAAATTGAACTGGAAATGCAAACCAATGAGTTTGCAATTGCAAATGAGCTGTATTCCAATAACTTGAAATTGATGCAAGAACAGGCGATAAAAAATATTGAGTTGGAGATGCAGAAGGAAGCACTTGTGGAAGCAAAGTTGGAATTGTCGGAAACAGCAAAGCAATATGCTGAATTTTTTGACAATGCTGACACAGGTTTTTTTACACTAAGCCACGAAGGAGATATTTTGGAGTTAAATCTATACGGCGCACAGTTAATTGGAAAACCAAAAAACCATTTAATAAATGCACGTTTCGGCTTTTTTGTGTCTGAGTCTACAAAGTAGATTTTCAATAAGTTTATAGAGCAAATTTTTCAAAATTCCGAAAAGAAAACTTGCGAAGTTGAACTGATTACACCAGAAGGGATTTTAAGTATTTGTCAATTGATAGGCATTGCTTCAGAAAACTCAGTTAAATGTTTGTTGACAGTAAAAGATATTTCGCAACAGAAAAAATTTGAAGCAGCTTTTATTGCGGATAATTCTCGACTGGAATTGGCTATGGAGGCTGGAAAAATTGCATGGTGGGAAATGGAAACTCCTACTGGAAATATTACTTGCGACAACAGAAAAACAGCAATGCTTGGTTTTTCACCCGAAAATTTCACCCATTATACCCATTATACAGCTTTGGTGCATCCCGAAGATGTGGAAAGAACAATGGAGGCAATGCGTCAACATATTTATGGAACCGCCAAAAAATATGAAGCTGAATATAGAATTCGCACAGCTTCAGGTACTTATATTTGGACTTTGGATATGGGTTCAATTACTAAAAGAGACGAACAGGGTAAACCGTTGGTGGTTGCAGGACTGGTAATAGATATAACCGAAAGAAAATTACAAGAAGCCATTAAAGGAGATGCGCTTCATCGCCTCCAAAAAATTGCGAGCTGTGTGCCAGGTGTAGTTTATCAGTATAAATTACGACCAGACGGAACTTCATGTTTTCCATTTTCTAGTGAAGCATTGGCAAGCATTTATCGTGTTAATCCAAAAGATGTAATCGAAGATGCATCCTCAGTTTTTAAAAATATTCACCCTGATGATCTTGAAGAAGTTACCGATACCATTCAGTATTCGGCAAAAAATTTAACCCAATGGCAACATGAATATCGGGTGAAATTTGATGATGGAACCGTTCGTCATCTTTTTGGAGATTCCATACCTCAACTTGAAGAAGATGGATCTGTGCTTTGGCATGGATATATTTCGGATATAACTGAAAGAAAGTTATTTGAACAGAAGCAAAGAGAATCAGACCAGCAATTTCGCGATATGTTTGAAAAAAATACAGCGGTAAAGTTAGTTGTAGATCCTGAAAGTGGCTCGATAATTAATGCAAATCTAGCTGCCGGAAAATTCTACGGCTATTCAATAAAACAGCTTGAAAACATGAATATTGATGAGATAAATATACTCGATTTTACTCAAATTAGAAACAAAATGAGTATTGCCATCGATGGGAATTCTACTTGTTTTTATTTTCAACATCGATTGGCGTCTGGCGAAGTTCGTGATGTGGAAGTTTATTCTGGTCCTATTCAACTTGGCGGGAGAACAGTTCTTAATTCGATTGTACATGACATTACTGTACGGAAAAGAGCTGAAGAGGCTTTGAGATTGTCGCAAGAAGAACTGAAAAGGTTTGCCTCTCATTTACAACACATTCACGAGGAGGAAAGAGTATTGTTGGCACGCGAAATCCATGATGAACTTGCCCAGACTTTGATTGCTTTGAAAATTGACATGGGAATGTTGAAATCAAAAGTATTAAAAGATGCTGAAAATGTAGATGCAAACGATATATTGATTAAATTTGACCAGCTTTTCGGATTGGTGAACAATACCATTAAAACCGCAGGCAGTATTATGACTGGCCTGAGACCGGAAGCTTTATATTTACTTGGGTTAGTAGAGGCTATATCGTTGTATGTCAATAAATTCAAATCCAAATACCAAATTGATTGTCAGTTTGAAAACTCAGTTTTTGAGCATGATATTAATCCACAGCAATCAATAGCGTTATTTCGGATTCTGCAAGAAGCACTCGAGAATGTGGCTCAACATGCAAAAGCTTCAAAGGTAGTTATCTATTTAAGTTTAGATAAGAACAATTTAGTGATGGTAATTAATGATAATGGAATAGGTTTCAATAAATGTATGCATTTAAAATCAGAGACTTATGGAATTATTGGGATGAAAGAAAGAGCCCTATTTGTGAATGGGATTTTTTCTATTACAGCTATTTTGGGTCAAGGTACAACCATTAAAGTGGAAATACCACAACTATAAAATTCACCCAGCTGTGTCTGAAATGGGATTATGGTAAATTAATAATTTAACTTCAAAAAAAATAAAATGATTAAAATATTTCTTGTAGATGATCATGAAATCATGCGGAAATCATTAAACTTGATTTTAAAAGACGAATCAGATATGATTATTGTTGGTGAAGCTTCCAATGGTTCCGAATTACTCGAAAAAATCAAAGAGATTCAATGTGATGTTTTATTGTTAGATTTGAATATGCCCGGAATCGATGGAATTGAGCTAATTTCTGAGCTAATAAAACTTAAGCCAAAGCTTAAAATACTTGTCCTTAGCATACAACCGGAAAAAAAATACGCACTTAAAGCCTTGAATGCAGGCGCATCTGGCTATATAAGTAAAGATACCGCACTGAATGAATTAGTGTATGCTTTAAGAAAAATGGTAGCCAATGGAAGATATCTTAGTGCTAATTTTACTGAGCTTTTGGCATTTGGAGATATTAAATCTAATGTATTTGTCCCAAAACAACTTACTGATATTGAAACCAAAATAATGATTTCACTGGCTTCTGGAAAAAACGTTAGTGATATTGCTGAAAATATGTCTCTCAAAATCAGTTCAATATTATCACACAGACTTCGAATTTTCAAGAATCTTAATGTCAAAAACAATACCGAGTTAGCTCATTACGCTTTTGAAAATAAGCTTATGTAGCAAATTAGTAATTTTTTGTCAGATTTTTTTTGAAGTTCAGCACACAGATTATTCTGGACGAATTTGTTAACTGAAAGGTTTTTTTCTATATACTATTAAATCAGTACTTTGAAAAAAGCTTGATGCTATAAATTTAGTCAGCATTCCATTTTTTAAAATCTTTATTTTTTTGTAGCAATATATCTACATATCTTTGATTAGCTAATGATTATATGAAAATTATTACTACTTTTACATATTGTTTTTTTTATAGCAATTTTGGAATTTAAAAGATTAATCATTTTCATCTGATAAGTGTATTTTGCTTTTCGGGATTATTTTCAAAAAAGTATAAAAAAGGCTGATTTATAGCAGATTAACAATAAAATAAAAACATATTTTTCTCTGGAATTCCCGAGTATATTTAAAATAAGACTTATGATAAAAGTATTCATTGTAGACGATCATGAAATCATTCGTGAAGGATTAAAGAAAATTCTAAAAGAAGAATCAGATTTAATAGTAGTAGGTGAAGCCCAAAATGGAGCTGATGTACTTGAGAAAATGCAAGCACTTGATTTTGAGTGTGATGTGATGGTACTTGATATGAATATGCCAGGAAAAAGTGGCATTGAACTTCTCACCGACCTCAAAAACATGAAACCACAGCTTCACATTTTGGTGTTAAGCATACATCCCGAAGACAAGTTTGCTTTGCGCACTCTAAAGGCAGGTGCTTCTGGTTATCTATGCAAAGATACCGCTCTGGAAGAGCTGGTGGTTGCCATTCGGAAAATCTATTCCAAAGGCAGGTATTTAAGCACCACTTTAGCCGAACAATTGGCATTTGATATTATGCCTGTAACCAATTCATTACCACACGAACAACTTTCAAATCGCGAATTGGAAATTATGTTTATGCTTGTTTCGGGCAAAAAGGTAAAAGACATTGCAGCCGATTTGGGTTTAAGTATAAGTACCATATTTACTTATCGTGTAAGGATTTTTGAGAAGTTGAAAATCAAAAATAATGTTGAATTGACACATTATGCTATGATCAATAAACTGATTGAGTAGTATCTGAAATAATATATTCTACAAAAAGATGATGGGTTTTTCCTATCATCTTTTTTTGTCTGCGCTCCGCTCCGCTCAACCGCTTTAAGCGGTTTGTCGGATAATGTAAACATGCATTTTAAATCTCATAGTATTGATACAGAGCTGATAATTTCACTTCAATTATTTTTTGTACCTTTGCACTTCAAAAAATTTTAAACCGATTTTGTAAATCAAAATTTTACAAGTTTGTTTGATATGAAATGTTCAAACTTTTCAATCCCGAAAGCTATCGGGACAAACTCTTCAAATAAAAATATATGGCTCTTCAATGTGGTATCGTTGGTTTACCCAATGTAGGTAAATCTACGCTATTCAACTGTTTATCAAATGCTAAAGCTCAAGCAGCTAATTTTCCATTCTGTACAATAGAACCCAACGTGGGCGTAATTACGGTTCCCGATGAGCGATTGAATAAATTGGCCGAATTGGTACATCCCAATCGTATTGTGCCTACCACTGTTGAAATTGTTGATATTGCAGGATTGGTAAAAGGAGCCAGCAAAGGCGAGGGATTGGGTAATAAATTCCTTGCCAACATACGCGAAACTGATGCCATTTTGCACGTATTGCGTTGTTTCGACGATGAAAATATCACCCACGTGGATGGCAGTATAAATCCGGTGCGCGACAAAGAAATTATAGATACCGAGTTGCAGCTCAAAGACTTGGAGACTGTAGAAAGCCGCATGGTGAAAACCCAAAAACAAGCCAAAACTGGTGGTGATAAACAAGCGCAGGCGGCTTATGACATTATGGTTCAATACCGCGACGCATTGCTGCAAGGAAAATCGGCCAGAACTGTAGTGCTTGACAAAGAGCAAAAGAAACTGGTCAGTGATTTATATCTACTTACGGATAAACCAGTTATGTATGTTTGCAATGTTGACGAAGCTTCGGCCGTAAATGGAAATGCGTATGTGGATGCGCTACGAGCTTCTGTAAAAGAAGAAAATGCTGAAATCTTGGTCGTTGCGGCCGCTACCGAAGCAGATATTGCGGAATTGGAAACTTACGAAGAACGCCAAATGTTTCTGGAAGAAGCTGGATTGACCGAATCGGGTGTATCGCGCTTGATACGAGCTGCTTATCACTTGCTCGACTTACAAACTTATTTTACATGCGGTGTGCAGGAAGTACGTGCCTGGACATTTGGTAGAGGCTGGAAAGCGCCTCAAACTGCGGCAGTTATTCATACGGATTTCGAAAAAGGATTTATCCGCGCCGAAGTAATTAAGTACCTTGACTTTATAACTTTAGGTTCTGAAGCTGCTTGTAAAGAAGCCGGAAAAATGAACGTGGAAGGAAAAGAATATGTGGTACAAGATGGTGATATAATGCATTTTAGATTTAATGTTTAGAAAATAATTTATTCAAAAATAGATGAATATTCAAAAAAAAAGGTCTGTCGTTTATATCGACAGACCTTTTTTTTAAAATCAAAATCATTTTCAATTTATTTTTTCAAAGTAATCTCTTTGGTTACGCCATTGATGGTAACCGTGGCTATTGCATCTTTGGTTCCATTGCCATAATCGAGCAAAGCGGTTCTCTTTTCGGTAGTAATAACCACTGCACCGCTAACAAAATATTTCCAACCTCCAATGATTGTGAGTGGTTTAGCAGCATCAATTTCCATGGTATAAGCTACACCTTTAGCATTTACACCATTGGAATTGCCAGAAATTGCATAAGTATCATCCCAATAAATTAGTGGAGTGCTGTTGTTGCTAATGCGGGTGCGAGTGCGACTAGAGTTCCAAGTTACTATAGTGCCATCTGTACGTGTGATGGTATCTTTTGCAACTATGCTCCAATTAGGATTTCCAGCCGTTTCGCCATTAAATGTTACAACTTTAAAACCTTTTACTGAGTTGTCATTTACGAAGAAATTTGAAAATTGAAATGTGCGGGTTGATCCTGCAATTATCATGCGATTGCTAACCGTAATATATAGTTTTCCTTTCAGTACATTTCCACGTTTATCAGTGAAACCTGTTGTTCCAAAATCAATAGTGATTTTTTTAGGAAAAACCGTTAATCCGGTTTTGTCGATAGTTACAATTACGGAGTCGGCAGCAGTAACGCCACTTACTCTTTGGGAGGCACTTACTTGTTGATAGCCACTTAGTTCGGACGCATTTACATAGTCGTCAACAGTGCTAATAACTTGGTCATTTACAGTTGAAGCTTGGGCTTCGTCCGATGCTGTTTCGGCGATTGAAGCATCCGTTCCGGTAAATTCATCTGAACTTTTGCAAGATACAAAGGAAACAAGGCTGAATGAAATGGCGAAAATGGCCAATAAATTTACTTTTTTCATGATGATTAATTTTTAATGTTATTTTTTAGAATGAGTTATTTATTTCATATATTATTAAGACAAACAACAAGAAAGATACCACTACTCGTATTTGATTTTTCTTTGAAAAAAACCTTAACTCTTTGGAAATAAGAGGTTTTTCAAATCAACTTTTATTCCTACAGATACTCCAACTGCAACCAGCATTCCTAGGTCGGTAGTGGAATCAGAACTTATATAGCTCGATTTTATCAAATGTAAAATTGGACCACCCGAGATTTTGAAACTTTTTCCAATTCGATAATTCAAAATGGGGGAGAATTGAGTATTTGATGCTCGTACATCTAATAAATAGGTTTTTCCGGCATAAAGTGAATTTCTCAACAGGTCAAAATCAATACTAAAATGATTGTTCAACTTTACGTTCACACCAGCGCCAATGCCTAATAAATACGATTTGTTATAATCTGATGCTATTGAAAGTATTGAATATGCATTATAAAGTCCAGTACGAATTGAAATTGCCCCCAATTTCTTATTAAACGACATTCCAACTTCCCAAAATCCATTCTTTTTTAGGAATTCACCAAAATTTTTTTTAACCCCCAGCGTGTCAATTACATTCTTTAAACCCGACTGGGAATTAGTAATTAGTATTTCATTCGTTTTTTTCGGATTTATATTTTCTTGATTTTGAGTGACTTGTTTCGTTTCAGCTGTATCTTTCGACTCTAATTTGATTAAACTTGTATTTTCAGAAATTAAATTTGGCACTGCATCTTCCTCTTTCTGTTTAATGTCAACTAAATCCGAATTATCAGCTATTGGTGGTAATACGAGGCGTTCCTTTGTGGGGCTATTATCAATTTTACCTGCCATTTTTTGATTCAGATTGAATAATTTTGCTGATTTCTCTAAGCTTTTTTCAATTTTTATATCACTTTTATCAGCAAACCTTTTCAAAACAATATATTTTCCATTTGTTTTAATATGAATGCCTTTGGGTAAAATCTTTATTAATGCTGATTGAAGACTGAGTTTTGTATTGGATGAAAAATTGATGATCTGTTTTTCCCCAATTAGTGTTGCCTCGTAAGAAAAAATGCAGCCTGTTTGGTTGCTTAATAGGTTAAGTGCCTCTTTGATTGTTCTTTGTCCTGATTGCAGGTTTACTTCTTTGTCCAAATACGAGTTTTCAGCTTTCAGATGAAATGTGGACATCAGAAAAAATAAAACAACATAACTCATTGTCAATCTATTCATTTATCAGTTCTAATAATTTGATTACTCAACTCAAAATTATTCGCCTCTTTTTTGAGTTTTAAATTCAAGGTTTCCGCTATTATTTGCAGCACGACATTCACATCTTCGCCATCGAAATTCACCGTAATTTTTCTTTGACCAATGGAAGCATCTTCAAGCTTAATTTTCACATTATAAGCATTACAAATAACTGCTATGGCATCTTTGAGCATCATTCCCTGAAATTCAATGTGCATTGATCCAACTTCAGCTTTTTTATCCAATTTTTGAGCTAGAACCTGAAAAGTCTTGCTCTGTTTGTTGTAAGTTCCTGTTTCATTTGAATTTAGCGTTATTCCATTGTCGTTTTTTGTGTAAAACCGAACAGAGCCTTTGCTCACTTTTACACTGATAAAGTTGCTGTCGGGGTAGGCAGTCACCGCAAATACAGTTCCAATGTCCTCAATAAATGTTTCGTTGGCCTGAATCTGCAAAGTTCCTTTGCCCGTGTGACCAACCGTGAAGTTCGCTTCGCCCTCCAATCGGATCACTTTATTCTTTTTTCCAAAGTTTGAACTGTAAGTGATTTTGCTGTTTTTCGATAATTTTACTTGTGTTTTATCGGGCAAAATGCTTTCCTTTAAGGCCATTTGTGTGGCCAGAACCATTTCGTGTTCTGACAAAAAGACTTTCCAACCGCCATAAGACAATATCATAAATATAGCGATGCTTGCAGCTTGATACATCCACTTTTTATAGAATGGTTTGTGTTTAATCTCAAATTTTGGCAATTCTTGAATGTCATTGTGCATAGACATGTATGCCAGAAATTTTGACTTTGCAGCCTGGGTGTTTGGTTTTGGTGTGTTGCGTTGATTGGTGGTCAGTTTTTCATACAAATCTGTAGTTTGATCAAAAACTTGTTGGTTTTCTGGCGATTCGGAAATCCAATTCTCCAATGCCTTCATGTCATCCTCAGAGGCATTTCCACCAAAATATCGTGCCAATATATTATCTATTTCTATTTTCATGGCTTACTATTTTAGCAATTGGAGGATTAAACACAATAATAAAAATTCTTTTAACTCTACACGAAGGATTTTGAGCGCCTTGGAAACGTGATTTTCTACCGTATTGGTTGAAATATTTAATTCCTTTGCTATCTCCGAATAGGACAATTGATCCATTCTGCTCATTTCGAAAACACGCCGGCATTGCAGCGGCAAAGCTGTAAGTGCCTTGTCAATAGCTAGTTGTAAATCATTGGCTGTAATTTGTTCTGCTACAGAATTGTCAGCTTCGTTCATCGTTGAAATATAATTCAAATTATGTTCCTGATGACTTGTTTTTTGATGAACTGTGTTCAAACTTTCGTTGTGAACAATCCGATACAAATATGAATTGATGGAACTTTTAATATTCAAGTTCTCGCGTTGATCCCATAATTTGCAGAACGTTTTTTGAACCACATCTTCTGCATCGTCCATATCCCTTAAAATAGAAAATGCATATCTACAAAGCGGCTCGTACCAACTATCAAATAGTTGTTCATATGCCAAATGATTTCCCTCATTTAATGCCTTTATCGTGTCTATCATATTTTTATTATAACCAATAAAACAGAACGACAAAGATATAAATTAAGTTGTAATATTTTCTTCGATTTATTGCTTCTAATTATAGGACAAATAAATTGATTCAAACCACTATTAAAAGAATAAATAAGCATTAGATTTAACTATCGCAAACCAATAAAAAAAGGGGGAAACAAGTGAATTGTTTCCCCCTGAACTACTGTCCCTTTATTGAAGGTTTACTTGATCTCAATCATTCGCGCAGGTCTTGGCCTTGCTTCTTCCTTTTTGGGGATGGCTACATGCAAAATTCCATTGTCGTAAGTTGCCGTAATGTTTTCATTATCAGCAAAATCAGGCATCGTAAACGAACGAGTGAATGATTGATAACTAAATTCATGTTTGGTAAACTGTTCACCTTCCTTAGTTTCGTTTTCAACTTTTCTTTCTGATGAAATGGTCAATAGGTTATTGTTTAACTCCAACTTAAAATCATTCTTGCTTAAGCCAGGTGCAGCCACATCTACTTCAAATGCATCTTGGTTTTCTTTAATATTTACAGATGGCAAAGTAGTATTGGTCAAAGAATAATTGCGGTTAGACCAATCAAACAAATCATTTTCAAAAAATCGGTCGAAAAACGTAGGTAGTGGATTTGAAAATTTCATGAGTGACATAGTAGGTTCCTCCTATTTTAAAATTAAACATTTAGCAAATTTGATTCTTCATACAATTATCAAAAAAAATGCCATCAAAAATAATTGTAATATTGTCAGCATTTCAATGACATTTTTTCAATATTATATTTCAGTAAAAAAGTCAGGTTTTATTGAAACCTATCTTTTTCTATTACTATAACAATTTTGTAACACTTTCTGCTAAAAAAATGTCATATTTATATGTTATATTATTACAAATCAACGGTTGAATCTCAAAATGGAGAAGAAATCAAAATTATTTACTATATTTGTCGTCCAAAAAAACAAATAAATATACAAGAATTCATGAATAAAAAAAATCTCCTCCCAGTACTTTTCGCCTTTTTATGTCAATTGGCATTTGTTCCTGTATTTGCCATCAAGGCATATCCATTTCCAATCACAACCACACAGCCTGATGGAACCCAGCTCTCTATAAGATTGCACGGTGATGAACATCACCATTACCAAGCCACTGAAGATGGATATGTTTTAAAGGCAAACACCCAAGGTTTTTTGACTTATGCTACACTAAATACAACTGGCGAATTGATTGAAAGTAATTATATTGCAAAAAATACCAATAAAAGAACTGCCACTGAAGTTCAGTTCTTAAAAACAATCAACCAAACTGCAATTCAACAAACCTTACAAAGCTCAGCCCAAAAAAGTAAAATGAGGGCCGCCGCTTCCACACAGCCACGAAAAGCTTACCCGCTCAATGGCTCACCAAAAGCATTGGTAATTTTGGCCAATTTTAAAGACAAAGCTTTTACTGTCAGCACTCCACAATCTTCTTATCAGAACTTAGTAACCCAAACGGGATACAGTGCCAATGGTGGAACGGGGTCAGCAAAGGATTATTTTATGGCAAGTACTTATGGTAAGTTTTCTCCCGATTTTGTAGTGGTAGGCCCTGTCACTTTACCGCAAACCCTTGATTATTATGGAAAAAACGATGCTAGTAAGCAAGATACAAACCCAGCTCAAATGATTGTGGATGCCTGTAATGCTGCAAATGTTGCTGGATTGGATTTTACCCAATTCGATACTGATGGAGATGGATTTGTTGACAACGTCTTTGTATATTATGCAGGCTATAATGAAGCTGAAGGTGGAGCTGCCAATACTATTTGGCCTCACCGCTGGAGTATTTCTTCTGCGGGAATCACTACCGGAATTACTTTCGATGGAAAGAAAATTGAAGACTACTCATGTACCTCAGAACTTAAAGGCACAAGTGGAACAAATATGTGCGGTATTGGTACTTTCTGCCACGAGTTTGGACATGTTTTGGGTTTACCTGATTATTATGATACATCTGGAACACAAAGCAATACATTGAACGAATGGGATATTATGGATTACGGCGCGTACAGTAATAATGGATGTACTCCTCCAACTTATTCTGCTTTTGACAGATTCTTTTTGGGCTATCTTACACCACAACAACTCAGCTCTGGGTCAGATGTTACTTTACTTCCTCTTTATCAAGGAACTACACAACCAGCAAATACCAATAATCAGGCGTATTTATTCTCGGCCACAACACATAATCTGAATGGAGCAGCACCTAGTCCTGCTGAATTCTTCTTAGTGGAATATAGAAAACAAACAGGTTGGGACGCGTATTTACCGGCCGAAGGAATGTGTATATGGCATATTGATTATAATGCTACTAACTGGAATGACAATGACCCGAACAATTATACAGGAACAACACAAACAAATGCTAGTCACATGCATGTGTACCTGCAACCTTTAAGTGGCCAAACTACAACTCCAGGAACAGCGTTTACTACTGGATCTTTTACTCCTACTACTTGGAGTGGGACTAATATTAACCGTCCAATTACTTCTATTGTAAAAACTGCCAATAATGTTACTTTCAAATTGATGGGTGGTAATGTAAGTCCTACAGTATCAGCTACAGGAACATTTGCGGCATTTGCGGCCGAAATTGGAACGCCATCAGCTGTTCAAACCATTACTGTAAATGGTGTGGCATTGACAAACAATGTGGTTGTTACGTTGCTTGACAAAACACATTTTGATGTGAAGTTATCTACAGATGCAACATGGGCCAAAACCGTTACTGTAAGCCCTACCTCTGGCAGCGTGAGCGCAACTGTTCAAGTTCGTTACAATCCCACTTCAATAGGAGCGCACACCGAGCAATTGGGTATAACTAGTGTTGGAGCCACTGCTGTAAACCTCAGCTTGAGCGGAACGGCAACTGCACCCTACAACCCAACTGCTCCAGCAATAATTGTTGGGAAAATTGACAATATGCTAGTGTTTCCAACAAAAAAATTGAATTCTACAGTATCAAAAACAGTCAATATAAAGACTACGGATATTGTAAATGATTTGTCGCTCGTAATCTCCGGAGCAAATGCAAGTCAATTCACGGTTTCAAAAGGTTCGGTAACCAAAGACTTGGTAAATGCCACAGGCGGAATAAATATCGTAGTTACTTATGCTCCAACATCCGTTGGGCAACATACAGCTACACTTACTATATCCGGTGGTGGACTTAATCCAGACAAAGTAATTACGCTCAAAGGTGAAGGGCTTTAATATGCCCTACTACTTCAAACAAAAAAAAGGAACAGTTACTGTTCCTTTTTTTTGTTTGAAGTAGTATTTTGAATACTCCATGAAATTACATTTCAAAAAGTATAAGCCAATCATCAATCCTATTAATTCATGTCTATTCTAAAGCGAGAGCATAGACATCATACGTTTTTTATTAGCTAGAATATATCCTTTTTGAAAATACCTAGAGATTCTTTGAATGTATTAAAGAATTGCTCTAAAGGCTCATAGAAATGAGTAAATACCAAGCTTGTATGTGTCTTAAATACTTATAATTTGTATGATACTGTTACAGATAATCCTGCTAAAACATCATTGCTTTTTGATGTGCCAGATGCAGGTTTAATACCATCAACTAAATCAGAAATAACATATTTCCAACCAATTTCAGCACCTAAAGAAAAATCATCAGTAATCTTATATTGATATCCAACTCCAAAGGGAATTACAGGTGCTGTATCTTTAGATACAAACTCGGTTCCTGGATAAGTGATTGGTGCATGATTGATACTGCTATTTAATACTCCTGCGCCAAGAAAACCATAAATTATATTAGGTTCTGAACTTCTGTAACGTCTGTATCTTCCACCTCCAAATTTTATCATGTATTCTGCAGAAACAGATGCTTCAATAATCTGAGATTCAAAAGAATATCCTCTAGTTATCATTTTTGAACCAACGTCATCACCCACTTGATTCCCAAAATTAATGCTGGCTTTGTATCCAAAGTTATTTTTAAATCTCTGACGAAAGCCCAACGAAATATCGTAATTATGAACACTTGAGTAATTTGATGTGTTGAAAATTGAGCCCTGAGTATCTCCATAAAGGAAACCTGGTCCTGCTGAAAATATAATTGAATAATCGCCTGTACTTCTACGACCAATTAAACCATTTCTACGTTGCGCATTGAGTGAAGGCAGTACTAGTAAGGAGAGTAAAGAAAATAAGAGAATTTTTTTCATTCAAAAGTTGGTTTTTCTGTTTTGACAAAAACGACGCGCAAATATACTAATTATATTTTGAAATATCTAATAACTAATATCATAACTTTAGCTCCCATATCTCTAGAATTACTATTAATATACCCTTTTATGAGTTTAAATTGGAACTTTTTAAGTGATAATCGCGTAATAAGATAAATATCAAACAATCATTAATTAACGAAAAAGACCCAGCAATTATTTTATTGTTGGGTCTTTTCAAGTATTTGATATATATGTATTTGCCTGCTTTTATATTTTTCGACTATATAAAATGGAAGTATATTGAATTTTATCTTTTAGTGCTAATTTAATCCAATACACTGTCCTATGTCGGTTGAAAATTACATAATATTGATTGTTGAGAATTAATAGCAAAAAAGAATGTTCAGCATGAATTATTTATTACATTTTAATATCTAAAACTGCTACCTCCCACAAATTCGCGTAGCAAAGAAGTTGGTGGAATTTCACGATCATGGATGGGAACAAAGTAATTTAAGAATTTTATCAGTCTATGCGTTTCGGTATATTCATCGCAAAACTTAGGTACTTCTGCCAATATTGGCTCTGCATGTTTTTTCAGTACCGCCAGTTCAAACAATAAGGCAGAATTGAACATCACATCTGCATTTTCTTGATACGGAAAAATCCATTTCTCTTCGCCACGACGTACGCTTGGCCAGCGAGCAATGGTTTGCCGAGCGCTGTAGTTTCTAAAACGGTAATCACGTATAATTCTGCGTAACAGGCGGGTATCAGCTGTTGGAATCCAGTTGTGGTTATCGATGGAAATGGTGGTGAGTGCCGAAACGTAAATCTTGAAAGTCGTTTCGAGCGGAATGTCCTTTATTAAGTCTGGGTTTAGTGCGTGAATTCCTTCCATAATAAATACACTGTCTTCCTTTAATTGCAGTTTCTCGCCCTTCAAATAACGTTTTCCGTCCTCAAAATTGAAGGATGGTATTTCTATTTCTTCACCATTGAGCAACTGTTTGAGATGCTGATTGAAAAGTGGTAAATCCAAGGCATTGATGTGCTCAAAATCCCATTCGCCATTTTCGTCCAATGGTGTTTCTTCGCGGCTTACAAAATAATTGTCGAGCGACAACACCACTGGTTTCAAGCCATTTACATTCAATTGTATGGAAAGTCGTTTGCTGAAAGTGGTCTTGCCCGACGATGATGGCCCTGAAACCAATACAAAACGTACCTTCTGGGTTCGTTGTGAAATCATGTCTGCAATTTTGGCCACTTTCTTTTCGTGCAGAGCTTCCGATATCTTTATCAGATTGAATGATTGATTGTTTCGGCAAGCCACATTAAATTCGCCTACACTGTTCATATTCATGATTTTGCTCCAGCCCACAAACTCTTTGAATATGTCGAACATCTTGGGTAACAAAACGATTTTCTCAAGTTCAAAAGGATTTTCGCGGTTGGGAACGCCAAGCAACAGTCCGTCATAATACATTTGCAAATCGTACAAATCCAGGTAGTTGGTTGATGGCAGAAGTACGCCATTGTAATAATCGATATAATCGTCGATGCGGAAAAAACGGCAATATGGATTGCCCAGTGTTTCGAAAAGTGCTATTTGGTCTTCGTCATTGGCTTGATTTGAAAACAATTCTATCACCTCTCTTGTCTGTTTTTCTTCGCTAATAATTTGTTTTCCCTCAGAAATTATCAAATTGACACGTTCTTTGATTTCTGAGATAATTTCGGGTGTCAAAGATTGTCCCAGATTTTCTAGTTTGCAATAATAGCCTTTCGAAATGGGGTGTTCTATGCAAAGTGTGGCGGCAGGAAAAAGCTCCGAAATGGCTTTTGAAAGCACCATACACAGTGTTCTGACATAAACGCGCATTCCCGAAGGGGTGCTCGAATCAATAAACTCTATGTCTTTGGGTTTGTATATTAAGAAATTCAAATCTTCCACTTTGTAGTTCACGCGTGCAGCCACCACTTGGTACTTTAATTCAATTTGCAAATCATCAAATACTTCTATTAGCGAAGTGCCCAAGGGGTAATTGTGATAAGTCTTTGTGTTTTTGCAAAAAATAGTTACTTGTTTCTCCATGATGACTGATTGGTAATTGGTTAACTTCCAATTGTTTTTTTGATTGGTTATTGAAAAATAGGGCTTATTGTCTGACGTTTTACTAGCTTTTAGAAACTTGAGAAATAATCCGCGTAAAATTACATCATTTTTTTTAATTGTAATTATTTGAGGGTCTCTTAATTTTGAATTACTTTTGTAACCCACAAAATTGAAGGATGAAATAAAAATTTCCTATTTTTCAATAGTTCGTTATAAAAAAAGATTTTTTGAACGCAAAGTCGCAAAGTTGCAAAGCCGCAAAGAAAAACTGAAAGTTTTT
>JBAXAD010000004.1:0-62202 GCA_037142715.1 Paludibacter sp.
AGGCTGAATTTATAAAGGATAAAGCTTATATTGGAAAAATCATAAAAGACGAAAATGAAAACAAAATTTTTGCTGTATTTAAGGTGGAATCAATTATACAATTAAAAGAAATTAATATTTTAACTGGAGAGTTAAAACCACAAATCATCATTCCAAATTTTCCATTTATTGAAAATATAAATAAAGGAACAGTCGATGTGGTAACACTCGGCAGTTCAAAATACGTAGTGGATTCAGATTTGAACATTACTAATTAGACAATGGAGAATCGCGATTTAAAAAGAAATGAAACAATGTTTTTAGAGATAAAATCTCTGATTGAACAAAGTAAACAACAGGTGGCAATAACAGTTAATGTCATTATGAGCATGCTTTATTGGCAAATTGGGCAACGAATTAACAACGAAATTCTTAAAGAGCAGAGAGCTGAATATGGGAAACAAATAGTTTTAACCCTGGCTAAGCAATTAGAAGTAGTATATGGTTCAGGTTGGAGTGAGAAACACCTAAGACATTGTATCCGATTTGCTGAAGTTTTTCCTGATAATGAAATTGTCTCTACAGTGTGGAGACAATTGAGTTGGTCACATATTAAAGAAATAATTTACATTGATAGTGTAACCAAAAGGGAATTCTACATTGAATTGTGTAAAATAGAGAAATGGAGTGTTAGAACTTTCAGGGAAAGAATAAATTCAATGCTCTATGAACGAACTGCCATTAGTAAGAAGCCTGAATTAACCATTAAAAATGAACTAAAACAACTAAAAGACGAGGGTATATTGACAATGGATTTGGTTTTTCGGGATCCATATTTTCTTGATTTTTTAGGCTTGAAAGATACATATTCAGAAAAAGATTTCGAGACTGCAATTATTGCAGAACTTCAAAGATTTATATGCGAGCTTGGTTCTGATTTTGCTTTTCTTGCAAGACAAAAAAGAATAATGATTGATAACCGCGATTATTATATCGATTTGTTATTTTATCATCGTCGTTTGAAATCACTGGTTGTAATTGATTTGAAAATAGGCGAATTTGATGCTGCTTACAAAGGAGAAATGGAACTCTATCTTGGCTATCTAGCTAAGCATGAATCAATAGAAGGAGAAAATTTACCAATTGGATTAATTTTGTGTACTGGAAAAAATCCTGAACACCTAGAACTCTTGTATCTAGAAAAATCAAACATTAAAGTTGCTGATTATCTAACGATATTGCCACCAAAAGAAATTTTATTTGAAAAACTGCATAAAGCAATTGAAATTGCAAATAATCAAATAAAAGACTCTAAGACAAACACTTAATTATATAAAATTGATATGTCTATCGAAAATACAAATAAAGGAACAGTTGACGTGGTAACACTCGGCTGCTCTAAAAATCTAGTTGATTCAGAACAACTTATGCGTCAGTTTGACGTACTTGGATATAAGGTGCGCCATGATGCCGAAAAGCCGGATGGTGATATTGTAATTATCAACACCTGCGGATTTATTGGCGATGCCAAAGAAGAAAGCATCAACACAATTTTGCAGTTTGCAAATTTGAAAAAGCATCAGAAGATTCAAAAACTTTTTGTGATGGGTTGTCTTTCAGAACGTTACTTAGAGCAATTGCGCGTGGAAATTCCTGAAGTTGACAAATATTACGGCAAATTCAATTACAACAATATTATTACAGATTTGGGGCAGGAATACCGTGCTGATTTGAGGTTGGAACGTACCATGACTACACCGTCGCACTATGCATATATCAAAATATCAGAAGGTTGCAATCGTGGTTGCTCCTATTGTGCCATTCCAATTATGACGGGTCGTCATCGGTCGCGGTCGATGGAAGATGTTGAAACTGAAGTGAAAAATTTGGTGAGCAATGGTGTAAAAGAATTTTTGATTATTGCTCAGGACTTATCATCTTATGGATTAGATAAATACAAGTCGCAGAAATTGGGGGAATTGATTGAACGAATTTCGGATATTCCGGGTGTAGAATGGATAAAACTGCATTATGCCTACCCATCAGAATTTCCTTATGATATTTTGAGGGTAATGCGCGAACGTGACAATGTTTGCAAGTACTTGGACATTGCACTACAACATATTAGCGACAACATGCTTAACATCATGCTACGTGATATTAATTCGGAAAAAACTTACGAATTAATGGAGCGGATTCGCAAAGAAGTACCCGGAATTCATTTACGAACCACTTTATTGCTCGGTCATCCAGGTGAAACTGAAGCAGATGTAGAAGAGTTGAAGGACTTTGTGAGGAAAGTGCGTTTCGACAGATTAGGTGCATTTGCATATTCGCACGAAGAAGGCACACATGCTTACAAAACTATGATTGACGATATTCCTGAGGAAACAAAGCAGCATCGGGTGAATGAAATTATGACCATTCAACAAGGTATTTCGGCCGAATTGAATGCGCTGAAAATTGGGCAAACCCTGAAAGTGCTGATTGACAGAGTTGAGGATGAATATTATGTGGGAAGAACTGAATTTGACTCACCGGAAGTTGACCCTGAAGTTTTAATCCCAATTGTTACTTTGGGAGTAAAAAAAGGGGAGTTTTATTTGGCAAAAATTACTGGGGCTACCGATTTTGATTTGTACGGAGAGTAGAAAATTGAAAAATGAAGAAATGGATGAATGAAAAAATTAATTCTATCTGAACAACAACTACTTTCATATATTTGAAATCGAAACACAAAACATTGAACACGAAATATTCTTAATATCATGAATCACAAGGAACTAATTGCCAGCATGGCAGCCAAGTTGAACACTCCAGGTTCGGTGGTAGCTAATTTATTGGATGCAACAATTGGTATTTTTACGGAGCAATTGGCAGAAGAAAAAACTTTTGGATTTCAAAGTTTCGGAAATTTTGAGGTCAGAAAAAAGGAAGAACGATTATCGGTACATCCATCCACTCAAATTCGCACATTAATACCACCAAAATTAGTAGTGAATTTTAAGCAAAGTAACATATTAAAGGACAAACTTAAAGACTTACCGCACAATGAATAAGGATAAGGATAAGATTTCGATACAAGAAATTATTGACCTCGTGGCATTAAAAGCTTCGGTAAGTAAGCGTGCGGCTGAAGAATTTCTGAAGGTTTTGATTGCAACTATTGAAGATGCACTTTTGGCCGGAGAATCTGTGAAAATTAAGGGTTTTGGTACTTTTAAACTTCAATGGAACGAGCCACGGAAAAGTGTGAATATTCAGACAGGTGAAGAAATTTTGTTGTCTGGTTATCATAAAGTTACATTTGTTCCAGATACCATTTTGAAAGAATTAGTGAATGAACCTTTTGCGCATTTAGAAGCTGTAATTTTAAATGCTCCCAATGATGAGAAAATTGAAGTTGAGACCGAAGTTGAATTGAATCCACTACGCATTTTTGAGGAACAAGCCTCTGAGATAAAGGACCTTCTCTCAGAAATTCAGGCCTTATCTTCCAATTCGAAGAAAGTATTCGTTGAGAACAAAATACCTATCATTGCCGAGGAAGATCTTGAAATTGAACCTATTATAAACGAAGAGGAATTAACTGCAATTTTAGAAGTCAATGAAGATGTAGAGAAAAACTCGGACGATATAAATTATATCTCTGAGGATGAAATTGAAATTGAAATTATTGAAGAAAAAATTGAAATAGTTCCTGAAGAAGACTCGAATTCTCAACTGTCTGAAGAAACAAAATCAGAAATAGAAACTGAGAAAGTGGTCGTTTCTGAGGGTACATTTACGTCAAATCCTTTTATTGAGATAGAAAAACCTAGAAGGAAATCAAGAAAATGGCTTTGGGTGACAATTATAATAATACTACTTACTGGAGGTGGTGTTTCGAGTTATTTATTCTATCCACCAGCAACTGATTTAGTTCAATCTGCTGTAATTGGCGCAAAAAAATTCGTAGTTCGATTCAAAGAAATGGCTTCCACTACCGACATGCTAAATTCGATAGCAAAATGGGTAAATCCACCAAAAAAGGAAGAAGTAAATACCCAAACTGTAATCATCCCGAAAGACAAGGTTGAAGGCGATTCCATTATCGAAGAAGTAACTGACGACAGCTTACAAATGCTGTTTGATGCACCGCGCGTTTATCCAGAGTATATTGCCACTGAAAGAATAGTGACCGGTAGTAGGCTAGCACGCATGGCACAACGCTATTATGGAACATCGGATTTTTGGGTTTATATTTACGAAGCAAATAAAGACAGAATTGTAAATCCAGACAATATTCCAACAGGTACATTGATTTATATTCCTAAAATTGACCCTAGAATAATTGATGGTACAAATCCTAGATGCCTTAAAAAAGCACGCGAATTGCATGATTTATATGTGAAATAAAAATCAATTGCTTGAGAAACAATGAAATGATGAGTTCTCAATTCTATTATTGTACAAGTCCTGCATTTTTTAATATTATGCAGGACTTTTTTTCATACTAAAGCAAAATATTTAAGCAATAAAAAGCGCAAATAGGGCTTCAATATTTAATATACTAAAATCCAGTTAATAGACATTAAATCTGTGCGTTAACGTTTCAAATTATACTATATTTGCTACGCAAAAAAAGAACACAACTAACATTTATAAATATGATTCAATCTGTTGATATTAGAGAACTTAACGAACGCATCGAACGTCAAAGCTCATTTGTAGATGCACTTACCATGGGAATGGACAAAGTTATCGTCGGACAAAAACACTTAGTAGAGTCTTTATTGATTGGTTTACTTTCCGATGGACACATCTTGTTGGAAGGTGTACCCGGACTAGCTAAAACACTGGCTATCAAAACGCTATCTGATTTAATTAAGGCTGATTTTAGTCGTATTCAGTTTACACCGGATTTACTGCCTGCCGACGTAATTGGAACAATGATTTACAGTCAGAAGAACGAAGAATTCAGCATTAGAAAAGGGCCGATTTTTGCCAATCTTATTTTGGCAGATGAAATTAACCGCGCACCAGCCAAAGTTCAAAGTGCTTTGCTTGAAGCGATGCAAGAGCGTCAGGTTACCATTGGCCAAAACACCTACAAATTGGACGAGCCATTTTTGGTTTTGGCTACTCAAAATCCAATAGAACAAGAAGGTACTTATCCACTTCCCGAAGCACAAGTTGACCGTTTTATGCTTAAAGTGATTATCAATTATCCTAACAAAGAGGAAGAAAAATTGATTATCCGTCAAAACTTGCTGAAAGACAAACCGACTGTACTTCCAATTCTTTCACCAAAAGACATCATTGAAGCACGTGATATTGTTCGTCAGGTTTATATTGATGAAAAAATTGAACGCTACATAGTTGATATTGTTTTTGCAACCCGTTACCCGCAAGATTATGGCTTAGAATCACTGAAGGAAATGATTTCTTTCGGAGCTTCGCCTCGTGCTTCTATCAACTTGGCATTGGCCGCACGTGCTTATGCATTTATCAAACGTAGAGGTTACGTAATTCCGGAAGATGTACGTGCAGTATGCTATGATGTTATGCGTCACCGTATTGGATTGAGTTATGAGGCTGAAGCCAACAATATGACTTCTGACGAAATCATTACTGAAATCTTGAACACAGTTGAAGTGCCTTAATCAGTTATCAGTGGACAGTTATCAGTGAACAGTTAATTGTTTACTTTAGACTTTTTGAATTACTCCTTTATCTCATTAAATATTGGGATTAAACTTTAGACAAAAAGATTGTGGAAACGAGTGAATTAATAAAAAAGGTACGGAAAATAGAGATTAAAACACGTGGCTTGTCGAAAAACATTTTCGCAGGCGAATATCATTCTGCGTTCAAAGGTCGCGGTATGACCTTTGCAGAAGTACGTGAATATCAATATGGTGATGACATTCGGTCGATTGACTGGAATGTTACCGCTCGCTTTGGACATCCATATATCAAGGTTTTTGAGGAAGAGCGTGAGCTGACGGTAGTGTTGATGATAGATGTTTCGGGAAGTAGGGAATTTGGAACAGTATCGAAACTCAAAAAAGACATTTTCACCGAAGTTGCTGCTACACTTGCTTTTTCTACCATTCAAAACAATGATAAAATTGGTGTCATTTTCTTTTCGGATAAAATTGAAAAGTTTATTCCACCCAAAAAAGGCAAAAAGCACGTATTGTATATTATCAGGGAACTGATTGATTTTGAGCCCGAAAGCAACAAAACTGACATTGCTGGAGCGATGAGGTATTTCACCAATGCCATAAAGAAAAGCTCAACTGCATTTATCATTTCCGACTTTATTGACACAAATTTTGAGAAAGAATTGATTATTGCCAATCGAAAACACGATGTGGTGGCTTTGCAGGTGTATGATATTCGCGAAACTGAACTTCCAAATGTCGGGCTAGTCAAACTAAAGGATGCTGAAACCGGCGAAAGAATTTGGGTGGATACTTCTGATAAACGGTTACGAACGACTTATAAGCATGCGTGGGCAGAAGGGCAATTGGCTCTTCAAAAGGCATTTACAAAATCGGGAGTTGATTCAGTTTCTATGAGCACTTCTGAAGATTACGTACGTGCGCTGATGAAATTATTTAAAATGAGAGCCTGAAGGTAATTAATAATTGAAAATTAATAATTAATAATTCGTTTATTGATATTTTTGTATGAGAAAATACCTTTTAATGTTGCTACTATTTTCTGCCTCTTTGGTACACAACAATTTGTGGGCTCAAAAGATAACGGTTACCGCCAAACTTGATTCTGCTCAGCTATGGATAGGAGCTCAGCAACATTTGACGTTTGTGATATCGCAACAGCCTAATCAGAAAGTGATTACACCCATTTTTTCTGATTCGATAATTGGCGGTTTAGAGTTGGTAGAGCCTGTAAAAAATGACACTGTAAAATCGCCAGATGGCCCGCTATTGGTAACGCAACGATATTTGGTTACTGCTTTTCAAGATTCTTTGATGTATATACCGCCATTTCCGTTTGTATTAAATGGAGATACCGTTTGGTCAAAATCATTGTCGTTGAAAGTAGTTCAACCATTTAAAATTGATACTGCTGCCAATTCCATTGCTGACATAAAACCGGTGTTTGAACCAAAATTTGACTGGATGGGATTGATGAAAACAATTCTTCTTGGGTTGGTAATCATTGCTTTACTGGTGTTACTGTATTTTATTCTTCGAAAGTATTGGATGAAGAAACCAATTTTTGAAGCCACGCCAGAAAAAGTTTTACCTCCGTTTGTTATTGCATTGAACCATTTGGATAAAATCAAACAAGAAAAACCGTGGCAACAAAATCGTGTAAAAGAGTATCATACTGAACTAGTAGATGTTATCCGAGAATATATTGAAAAGTCATTTGATATAAATTGCATGGAAATGACATCAATAGAGATTTTAGAGCATCTTGGAGATTTGCGAAGGGAACAAAAAACTGCCTACTTTGCGTTGAAACAAATGTTACAACTAGCTGATTTGGTGAAATTTGCAAAATGGAATCCTACGCCAGATGAGCATGAATCAAGTTTAACAAATGCTTATTCTTTTGTAAATTTAACGAAGGTAGAAGAAGTAAAACCATTGGAAGTAGTTCCCGAAGAGAATACGACAAATCAGTAAGGTGAAACAATTTCAGTTTCGTAATTTCTAAAAAATTAAAAGATTGTGATGACTTTTCATAACCCCGAATATTTATTTTTGCTTTTGTTGCTGCTGCCAATGATATTTTGGTACGTATGGGAGCTGCACAAATCCGATGCAAGTTTGCAAATCTCATCGCATCAAAAGCTGGCTCAATTCCCCAAAAGCAAGAAAGTAAGGCTTTTACATGTTCCGTTTGTTCTACGAATATTGAGTTTGGTATTCTTAATACTGGCATTGGCTCGTCCACAAGCTTCAAATAGTTGGCGGACAGAAAATACTGAGGGCATTGACATTATGATGGCAATGGACATTTCGGGTACCATGATGGCCGAAGATTTAAAGCCAAACAGAATAGAGGCGGCAAAATCGGTGGCTTCGGAGTTTATACTTTCACGCCCCAATGACAATATTGGTTTAGTGATTTTTGCAAGTGAAAGTTTCACTCAATGTCCACTCACTTCTGACCATGCAGTTTTGATAAATTTATTCAACGGTGTGAATTTTGGTATGATTGAAGACGGAACCGCAATTGGACTGGGTTTGGCAAATGCAGTAAATAGAATTAAAGACAGTCAGGCAAAATCAAAGGTAATTATCTTACTGACAGACGGTTCGAACAACAGAGGAGATATTGCGCCCATAACGGCTGCAGAAATTGCCAAAACTTTTGGGATTCGGGTGTATGCGATTGGTGTAGGTTCGCATGGAATAGTGAATGTGCCGGTGCAAACACCTATGGGAATGCAGTACCAACAAATGGAGTCGGAATTTGACGAAACATCCCTAAAAAATATTGCAGCAACTACTGGTGGTAAGTATTTTAGGGCAACAGATAATACCAAATTGCGCCGTATTTACCAAGAGATTGACCAGTTAGAAAAAACGAAAGTGAGCGTTCGAGAATACAGCAAGAAAAACGAACAATTCTTTATTTTCAGCATCATTGCATTAATACTTTTAATAATGGAAGTGATGTTACGAAATACAATTCTGAGACGAATACCATAAAAAATCAGTTCAGAAAATAGCTTTTTAAACTTATCAACCCATAATTATGTTTCGATTTGCACATCCAGAATACTTATTCTTATTTCTATTTGTCCCTCTTTTGGTTGGGATATTCATATATGCGGACATACTGAAAAAACGGAATATTAAACTTTTTGGTACTCCTGATTTGTTGGCTCAGTTGATGCCCAATGTTTCATTTATACGCCCAAAATTAAAATTTTATTTGCAGTTAACAGCAGTTATTTTGCTAATCGTTATATTGGCGCAACCTCAATTTGGTACAAAAGTTGAAAATGTAAAGCGCCAAGGAATTGAAGTAATGATTGCTTTGGACGTTTCCAATTCGATGTTGGCGCAAGATATACAACCGAGCCGATTGGAAAAATCGAAACAACTTCTGTCGAAATTAGTAGACGGGCTTTCCAACGATAAAATAGGGCTGGTGGTTTTTGCTGGCGATGCCTACACTCAACTACCTATTACAGTGGACTATGTGTCGGCTAAAATGTTTCTTTCGTCAATTTCACCTCAACTGGTACCTCGGCAAGGAACTGCCATTGGTAGTGCCATAGATTTAGCTATTAAATCATTTGGAACGACAAAAAGTGCAGCTGGAAGGGCAATTATCGTTATTACAGATGGTGAAAATCATGAGGATGATGCTGTAGGTGCTGCAAAACTTGCTGCTGAAAATGGTATAGTTGTACACGTAATAGGTATGGGAAAAGTGGATGGTGCACCCATTCCAGTGGCAGGAACTATGAGCTTTTGGAAGGACAAGGATGGAAACGTGGTGGTATCAAAGCTAAACGAAGAAATGTGTAAAAGCATTGCGGCAGCTGGCAAAGGGACTTATGTGAGGGCTGACAATAGCAACAGTGCATTTAAAATTATAAATAAGGAATTAGACACTTTGGCAAAATCGGACATCAAAACGAGTGTATTTTCCGATTACAATGAACAATATCAGTCGTTTGCATTATTGGCATTGCTGATTTTGATTCTTGAATTTTTCATATTCAACCGAATCAATAAACGGTTGAGTAGATTTAAAATTTTTGACCTAAAAGAAAAGGTCACTGAAATTTGACATTTTAAAAATTTACATTTTACATTTCAAACAATGAAAAATATCGTATGTATTCTAATGATGAGTTTGTTGAGCTTTACCGTTTGGGCTCAAAAGGAAAGTGCGGATGTACGAAGCGGAAATAAACTTTATAAATCGAAGAAATTCACAGAAGCCGAAATTGAATATCGAAAAGGACTTCAAAAGAATCCAAAATCATTTGAGGCCAATTACAATTTGGGCAATGCGTTGTTTAAGCAAGGAAAATATACTGATGCGCTGGAACAATACAAAAATTCTTTGGCTTTGGAACCAAAAGATAAAGCAAGATTAGCAGCTGCCTATCATAATACGGGCAATGCTTTATTATCCGACAAAAAATTTGAAGAAAGTATAAATGCTTATAAAAAGGCATTGAAAAACAGTCCAAAAGACGATGATACTCGTTATAATTTGGCGTACGCTCAGTCGATGTTGAAAAAGCAACAACAAGATAAAAAGAAAAATAAGGACGATAAAAAAGACGATAAAAAGAAGGACGACAAGCAAAAACAAGAGCCAAAACCTGACAAACAAGATAAGCCTGACAAACCGAAGGAGCAACAACAGAAACAGCAGCCGCAAATGTCAAAAGAAAATGCGCAACAGATATTAGATGCTTTGCAACAAGATGAAAAAAACGCTCAGGACAAAGCTAAAAAACAACCAGCAAGAGGAAGAAAGAAGGCCGATAAAGATTGGTAACAATTTACAATCAGTTTGTTGACAATTTAAGAAATACAAAGAACATAGAAATAATATGAAACTCAAAATAATTTTTTTATCGCTCTTATTATTAGGGGCTTGGGGTGTGAAGGCAGATGAACCTGTTCGATTTACTGCTTCAGCACCATCCACCGTTATACTCGACAAGCCATTTCAATTGGTGTACTCAATTAATACCTCGGCAAGAGATTTGCGTGCGCCCGAGATTACGAATTTTGATGTGCTGGCAGGACCTTTCGAGTCGCACAGTTCGAGCATGCAAATTATCAACGGAAAAAGTTCTTCATCCACCTCTGTATCTTTCACTTATACACTTCAAGCAAAAAAAACGGGTACATTTTCCATTCCTTCGGCAAGTATTACGGTGAGCGGACAAAAGTTAACATCCAATGGCGTATCGATAAAGGTTTTACCTGCCGATGCAACAGTTCCGTCGAAATCCCAAGGGCAAGGACAATCGGGGGGTCAATCCAATCAAAGTGCTGGAGGTCAAAGCATTTCCAATGAGAATATTTTCATCAAAACTGTTGTTTCCAATGCCAATGTGTATGAACAAGAAGCTATTTTGGTGACCTACAAATTGTACACTTTAGCTGATGTAGTTCAGTGTGCCAATAAGAAAATGCCTGATTTCAATGGCTTTATGAAACAAGACATTGAGCAAACACAGAACAAACAGTTCTCTTATGAAAATTTTAACGGGAGAAATTATGGAACTGTAGTGCTTTATCAAGTATTGCTTTATCCTCAACATTCGGGGGTTATTCAAATAGAAAAAGCTAATTTCGATGCGGTTGTACGGGTTCAAAATCGGGCTGCAGCACGAAGTATTTTTGATGATTTCTTTGATTCTTACAGCAATGTTACGAAAAGTTTGATTGCACCACCAACAAAAATTACCGTGAATGCTTTGCCTGACAACAAACCCGCATCATTTACTGGAACTGTTGGTCGTTTTTCGTTGAATTCAAGTATTACCGCACAACAAATAAAAGCCAATGAGGCGGTTACGGTAAAGGTGAATATTGCAGGTGCGGGAAATATGAAGTTAATTAAAAATCCGGCCATAAAATTCCCAGAAGGATTTGAAGTGTATGACCCTAAGGTGATTAATAATTTCAAAACAACACCCACTGGAGTTACAGGAACAAAAACGATTGAATATCTATTTATTCCTCGTCATTCGGGAGATTTTGAAATTCCAGCAGCTGAATTTTCTTATTTTGATATAAAAGAAAAAAACTATAAAACTTTGCGTACGCCAGCATACAAACTGCAAGTACTAAAAGGAGATGGAAATGAGAGTACCGCAGTTGTTGGAACTACTTACATTGACAAAGAAGATGTTAAACAACTGGGAAAAGACATTCGATATATTCAAACTGATAATTTTGCATTAATAAAAGAGGAAGAACCTGTTTATGGGACACTTACCTGCTGGTTGATGTATCTAATTCCATTGGTAATATCATTGTTGTTATTTATTTTCTTCAGAAAACAAGCCAAGGAAAATGCCAATATGGATTTGGTGAAGAATAGAAAAGCAAATAAAGTGGCAGTAAAAAGGTTGAAAATTGCACAGAAACTGCTGAAGGAAGGAAATAAAGACAAGTTCTACGAGGAAGTTTTAAAAGCAGTTTGGACTTACCTGAGCGATAAACTGTCCATACCAGCTGCTTCGCTCACCAAAGACCGTGTAGAAATTGAGTTGGCAAACCGCGGAATTGAATTGTCCATTACCAATCAATTTATTCAGATATTAAACACCTGTGAATTTGCTCGTTACGCTCCAAATTCGGGGCAACAGGAAATGGGCAATTTATATGCCGAAACCATGGAGGCCATCAGCCAGTTGGAAGAATTAATCAAGAAATCGTAAACACGTCATTCAGAAAAATTATATGAAACGTATCCACTTATTTTTATCTGTGATATTGAGTTTTAGCCTGTTGGCGCTGGCTCAAACAGGAGCCGTGAAGCAAGCCAATGAATCATACTCAAAAGGGCAATATCAACAGGCTGCAAAGCAATATGAAGAGATTCTTGTAAATGAAGGGGTTGCTCCAGAACTGTATTACAATTTGGGGAATTCCTATTATAAAATGAATGAAATAGGTCGTTCCATCTTGAACTACGAGCGTGCATTGCGACTGTCGCCAACCTTTGATGATGCACGAGCAAATCTAGCATTGGTTCAATTAAAAGTGGTAGATAATGTGGTTCAAACCCCCTCTTTCTTTTTGGGTCGCTGGATTGAAAATCTAATTAAATTGCTTTCAACAAACCAATGGTTATTTTTGAGTTTAGGGCTCTTTGTATTAAGTTTGATATTAACTTTTATATTCATCTTTGGTTCCTCAAGACCAGTCCGCAAAATATCATTTTACATTGGGGCTGTAATGCTGATTATTAGTGTTTTCACCGTTATTTTTTCTGGAATACGTAAAGACCAAATGCTAAATCACGACGAGGCAATTGTAATGTCGGGCGTTATTACCGTAAAAAGTTCACCTGACAGAAGCGGCACCGATTTATTCCAGTTGCACGAAGGAACCAAGGTAATTATCAAAAGTACACTGGGTAAATGGACTGAAATAAAACTTGGAAATGGAAGTATTGGTTGGGTGGAACAAGTGAATATTGAGAAAATATGATTTAGTAGGTAGTCGGTAGATTGTGGTAGGTAGTTAAGACACATCAAATCTTCAAACTTTCAAATCTTTAAATTTTCAAACCATTAAACATATAAAATGAATATAATAGATACTCTAAAACTTTGGGATTCAACATTATTTCTGTTTATAAATGGAATGCATGCTCCATTTTTTGATGGAATAATGTTTGCCATAAGTTATAAATTTACTTGGGTACCTCTTTATATTGCTGTTTTATACATGATTATAAAACATTGGAAAAGAGAATCTATTTGGATAATTTTGGCATTGATAGTTTGCATTGTCATTGCCGATCAGGTTTCATCGGGCTTGATAAAACATTTGGTAGAACGCCCACGTCCTTCTCACGCAGCCCACTTAAATGGCTTGGTGCATTTAGTAAACGGTTATAGTGGTGGTTTGTATGGTTTTGTATCTTCACATGCAGCCAATTCGTTTGGTTTCGCGCTACTTTCGTCGCTAATCTTCAGACATAAAAGTTATACCATTCTACTTTTTGTTTGGGCTGTACTTACTGCTTATTCACGCATTTATTTGGGAGTTCATTATCCATTGGATATTGTGGGTGGAATAATGGTGGGTATTTTGGCTGCTTTGTTGTGTTTTGCTATAATAAAAAGATTCAGACCTTCCCTTCTTGAAATTCAAGAAAAAGATTCAATTTCTAACAAGCCGAATACTTTTATTCCCCTATTAATTTTGGGGTTAAGCTTCACTGGTATAATCATTTATAGTATTGTAATCCTATAATTTGAAATCAATAATGAAACAGGTCACCTGTTTTACGAATTGAGAACAATACACCCACAGTGTTTCCATACAATTTTCCAAAGTCGGCTCCAACGGTAAATCCCAATTCAATATTCGAGAGTTTTTGGAAATGTTTTTTCACCTCCAACATTACCGAAGTATTTTCTATATTGATGGGTTCTGAATAAGTGCCGTAATTTTTACTAAAAGACGACATTGCCTTGTACTGATAACCAGACAATTCCCCTTCTATGCCAAAATGGTGAACCTGCACTCTGTTATTGGTTTGAATATACTTGTCGTTGTATTTATTAAAGATAAAAGGCGTGCCAATGGTTCTCGAAAAATAGCTCCAACCTTGTGTATAAACTCCATTTGCAAAATAACTATCAGTTCCACCATATACAATTCCATCTTGATCATGAAAAGGCCCTGATTGATTTTGCGTGTTTAAGAACTCATAAAGAATCCCTTTTACAATGGGAAAATTCTTATTTCGAATAGAAAAACCAACCAGCCCATCATAGCGATTCATTGAATTCCACATGATTTTTATTGGGCCATCCTCAGAGATATTCTGCCAAAAAAGGTTCATTGCAAATTCAGAAACTTTGAGTTCAAATTTCATGCTCTGCGAAAGAATATGATTTCCCAAAGCATTAATTTGATCTGTAACCAGCGCATCTGAACCGCCAGACCCACCAAGAAAAATCGTTTTAAAGTCATGGAAACTAGTAGGTTGCTGCCCTAATCCTGGAATATAGCCGCCCCATTGTGCCACATGATCCAATCCATATTGGAAATGGAATAAATGCCTTCCTCCCAATCTAAAAAAGCCATATTTGTGATGTAGAAATACATTTTGGGCATTGTTATTATCAGTAAACCAACCGTGGGTTAAAGCACCTTTAATCTCAAGAAATCCATTGGTAAAAGGAACAGCAGTAAAATGCTCAATACCGATGCTAATTTTGGGCATGGGGCGTGAATTTTGCGAAAAAAGGAATCCACCACACGACAAAGTTGAATCTTGATTTCCTAAATGCTCCTCCCTTGCTCCCACTACCAAATCAAAAACTGACAATCTGGCCTTGGCATACAACTCGTGAAAATAAACTTTTGACTGATTATTATCCGTTTGCAAAAGTGCATCGGCTTTAAAACCATAATCAAACAAAGATTTTTTGCTACTGAAATCTTTGTTCATCCCAACCATTACATCAGTTCCAAAAGGTTGGTCAGATATTTTTCCATATTGCTTACTATTGATCCAAAAAGGAGAATATGCCCCACTCGATACCACACCCAAAGCACTCAAATCATACTTAATTGTATCATTTTGAGCTGATAATAAGAATGGGCAGATAAAATATAGAATTGAATTAATTAGTGTTTTTTTTAAGCTGGTCATAGTAAAGCAATTTCCAAATAGTAAATAGTAAATCCTTAAATAGTAAATTCCTTTAGGGTTCAAAACTCCAGAAATCATTCAGCACATTAGTATCATTGCCACCAAAACCGATATATCCTTTTTCATTAATGCTGAATGAAATGGCATTTTCTCTATCTTCGCCTGGCAATTTTCCCCTATCGTACCATACGTTTAATGAGGCATTGTATTCCATAATATCCGACTTGAGATAACCGCCAGACAAGTTGCCTCCGAAATTCCGTCCTGTGGCAATAAAATAACGGTTGTTGACGCAAAGCGCTGTTGCATTTTCGCGTCCTAAATCTGGCATTGTTCTCAATTGCCTCCATGTATCGGATATGGGAAAATACTCCCACCAGTCGCTCTGATTGAAGGTATTAAAACCTGTTCCGCAAAAAATATGATTGGCATTGGCACAAATCACTGCACCTGACCTTCCGTAACTTGGGAAATCATTTAACCTGGTCCACACGCCAAGTGTACCTTGCTCGGGGTTAAACTTCCAAAATTCAGTAGTGAAACCATGTCCGTCAAAACCAAAACCTATATAAATATTATTGTCAAAAACAAAACTTACACAACCATTGGTAGCAGTGGTTTTTAATGAATCTAAACCTGCTTTTTTGGTCCAGGAATCGTTGGCGGGGTCATACATCCACAAGTCGAACAAGTTTCCGCCAGTATAAACTTGATGGGAAATATCAAAACCTAACCCCACGTACGCTTTGCCATTCACCACCTCGGCAATGGAATTGACACGAGGAGTACCCGGAAATGATGTTTTTTGCGTCCAACTATCAAGTGTGGGGTCGTACATCCAGCAATCATTGATAGCCGAAGCTGAGTATTCACCGCTACTTCTAACAGCCGTTCTACCCAATGCCACATATCCATAACCATCAATAACAAAGGCTACGGCGGAGGCACGAGCGGCAGGAGACGTGACGGATTTACTTCTCACAAAAGTGATAGGGTCATAAGGAGAATCAGCAGGAAAATGGCAACTCCATCCTATGAAAATCAGGAACAAATATATTATTCGTTTAAACATTGCGAATCAATTAATTATAGAAAATTAAAGTAAATGTATTCGATTATATCCTTACTTCCACCCCTTTTTCTTTCAAATAAGCTTTCAACTCTGGGATTCCAATTTCCTTGTAATGAAAAATACTGGCGGCGAGTGCTGCATCGGCTTTTCCTTCTGCAAAAACGTCCACGAAATGCTCCATTGTTCCTGCTCCTCCGCTGGCAATTACGGGTACATTAACGGCTTCGGAAACAGCGCGCGTTATGTCCAACGCAAAACCATCCTTGGTGCCATCGTTGTTCATCGAGGTAAGTAGAATTTCTCCTGCGCCCAATGCCACAGCCTGTTTTGCCCATTCCACTGTGCGGATATCTGTTGGGGTACGACCACCGTGCAGAAATACAAACCACTCGCCATCAATACATTTGGTGTCGATGGCCAGCACAACACATTGACTTCCAAATTGACTTGCCAACTCTTTGATTAATTCTGGTCGAAGCACAGCGGAAGTATTTACCGAAATTTTATCGGCACCACAAGCCAACAAAACCGACACGTCTTCGACACTCGAAATTCCACCACCAACGGTGAACGGAATATTAATGTGCTTGGCAATGCGGGTAACAAGTTCGGAGAGAGTTTTTCTTTTCTCCACCGTGGCTGTAATGTCCAGAAAGACAAGCTCATCGGCTCCCATACGGGCATACAATGCTCCCAATTCCACTGGGTCGCCCACTTCGGTAATGTCCAGAAAGTTGATTCCTTTAACGGTTTGTCCGTTTTTAATGTCCAGACAAGGTATGATTCGTTTTGCTAACATGGGAAAAAGGATTAGCCCCCCAACCCCCGAAGGGGGAGTAAGACGTTGTTTTATTGTGATACTTAGTTTGATTTTATACTTTTAATGCTGACATATCTTCATTCCATTCACCCATTTTCACTGAATGAATGCTATTTACCAATGATTTATCGAATGGTCGTTCTAAGCGAACATAGTTTTCGGTGAAGCCCACCATCGTTTCGTCTTTGTGGGTACTTTCCCAAAGCACTTGCGCAGTTTTTCCAATTTGATTTTGATAAAAAGCCTTGGTCATTTTGTCGGAAAGTGCATGTAGCACATCACTTCGGCGTTTGCGTTCGGTGTTTGAAACACTGTGTTCAATCTCTAGCATTTTGGTACCTGCCCGTTCGGAATAACTGAAAACATGCAGCTGAGAAATGTCCAGCGAACTGATAAACTCCAAGGCATTTGCGAACAATTCGTCCGTTTCGCCCTTTACGCCCACTATCACGTCCACGCCTATAAATGCATCAGGCATTGTAGTTTTGATGGTGTCAATTTTCTTGGCAAACATTTCCTTATTGTACCTGCGTTTCATCAACTGCAGCACTTCGTTGGAACCCGATTGCAACGGAATATGAAAATGCGGCATAAAGTGTTTACTTTGAGCTACAAACGCAATCATTTCATCGGTAAGCAAATTGGGTTCTATCGACGATATCCTGAAACGAATTTCTTGGGGCAATGCATCCAACGCTTTCACCAAATCAAAAAAATTCTCACCAGTAGATTTTCCAAAATCGCCGGTATTAATGCCGGTTAGCACAATTTCCTTTGCCCCTTCGGCAATGGCTTGTTTGGCCATTTTTACGGTTTCTTCAATGCTTGCATTTCGGCTTTTTCCGCGCGCCAATGGTATGGTGCAATAGGTGCAATGATAATCGCAACCGTCTTGCACTTTCAGGAAAAACCGGGTACGGTCATCGCGAGAACATGAAGGTTTGAATGCTTCAACACTTGCTATTTCTGAACGATGAATAATTCCCGTTTGCGCAGCCTCAAGCTTATGGAGATGGTCTAAAATGCTGAATTTTTCGTTGGCACCAAGCACCAAATCAACACCAGCAATTTTAGAAATCTCGTCGGGTTTTAATTGCGCATAGCAACCAGTTACTACCATTATGGCGTTTGGGTGATTACGATTTAGACGGTTGATGGCTTGCCGGCATTTGTGGTCGGCAGTGTCGGTTACTGAGCAAGTATTTATTATACAGACATCTGCCTGTTCGCCTGGGCGCACTTTGGAGAAACCTTCGTCGCTGAGTTGTTTGCCTATGGCAGAAGTTTCGGCAAAATTGAGCTTGCAACCCAAAGTGTGGAAAACTACTTTTTTATTGTTGAATATAGAATTATCAGTCATGAATTTAATTGGAAATTTAGAGCTACAAAGGTAGTGAAAATAGAATAAACTTCTATTTCTATTTAAGATTGAAGCACAACAATGCACAAAATACGACAGCAAACAAAATTATTACAAATTCTAACTATTTAAAAGAAAACGAATCTTTTAACTATATATGAGTCAAAAAGACTATAAATTCCTGAATACATGAATACTACGATTTAAATAGATACTTACAGAATAGTTCTCAAATCAATAAATTTAAAAATTCAAACTCTGATTCGGGTTAAGCTTGTAAATTTTGTCGCAGATATTATTTTATAATAAAAGATAATAGTACAGCAAAAAGAAAATTGTATTACAAATTGACAATGTGACTAGTTTTAAAGTAGATAGCTAATTTGAACAATCAAAATGATTATATATCTTTGGTGCGCTTTGATGATAAAGAAAGTCATAAATTGAGCTCTGAAGCAGCTGAAAGAATGATTTTGTAACAATAAGCCACAAAACAAAAATCTATAGAACCCTTAATAAAAACAATTACATTCGATAATTTACAAATCAAGCGTAATGGAGGAGAAACCACAAGAAATACTGACTTTCATTGTTGAAAATCAACGATTTGCATTGGACATAAATAATGTCGACAGGGTAATACGGGCAGTTGCGATTACTAAATTGACCGATTCGCCAAAATTTATTGAAGGTGTAATAGATTATTATGGGGAAGTTATTGGGGTAGTAAATTTACGGAAACGATTGGGATATCCACTTCATGAATTAAGAACAAGCGACCGATTTATTATTGCAAAAACGATGACAAGGAAAATTGCATTTATTGTAGATGAAGTTGAAAAATTATTACTACCCGACGATAAAGAAGTGTCTGATTCGAAAATCATAGATGCTAGTATGCAATTCATAAAAATACTTCGAGAAGATGAAGGCATCATTTTGATTTACGATTTAGAAAATTTATTGAATAAAACGGATGAAATTGAATTGGAAAAGTTCATAGAAACAAATTTCACAACAATCGAGAATGTATGACAAAAGAGGAGTATTTATTTGAGATAAGTATCAAGATAGTCAGCATATTGGGGCTCGATTTCCAGCCAAATCAGTGGGTGGATATGGAAAGGCGAACCATGGCTGCAGCTACCGATTTGAAAATTGACGCTAGTATTCCAGGATTGCTCGAATGGTTATCCAAACCCACATTTACTAACATTGAACTAAACACCTTATCGGGGCATCTCACCGTCAATGAAACCTATTTTTTCAGGGAAATGACTGCTCTAGAGCTATTTACGCACGATATTATTCCAAGCATAATTAAAGAAAGAAGGGGGAAAAACGAGAAAATAAAGATTTGGAGTGCTGGATGTAGTTCGGGCGAAGAGCCATACACGTTGGCAATTATTTTAAATGAGCATTTTCCGGAATTAAAAGATTGGGAGATAACTATCTTAGCAACAGACATTAGCCCCAATGCAATTCAAAAAGCTTTACATGGAGAATATACTGAATGGTCGTTTAGGAATACAGATTATCACTTAAAAAACAAATACTTTAGCCCTTCGGGGAAGAATTGGAAAATCAGTCCCAAAATAAAGAAAATGGTATCATTTTCTTACTTAAACCTTTCAAAAAACTCATATCCATCCAGCGCTACCAATACCGAGCAAGTGGATGTTATTTTTTGCAGAAACGTGATGATGTATTTTACACCACAGGTAATCAATGAGGTCAGTGCCAGATTTAAAAAGTCGATTGTCGAAAATGGGTGGTTTATTACCAGTCAGGTAGAATTAAACGATGAGTATTTCTCTAACTTCGAAAGAGTTAACTACTTAAATGGTATTTTCTATCGTAAAACCAACAAGCCCAAAGAAATTGTAAAGGCTAGACTTGATTTACAACCATCAAATAATTACACACGAATTATAAAAGAAAAACAAAAAAAACAATTAGAGCCTGCTGAAAAAAATATTACGGTTACAAAACCTACTGAAATCTTTTATTCCACCAAAACTGACCCCGAATCGTATTTTCAAAAGGGCGAATATAAGGATTGCATCGACAGTTGTTTGTTTAGCATAGCGCAAGGTGGTTTGAATAACAAAGTATTTACGGTATTAATTAAGTCGTATGCGAATTTGGGATTATTTCAAAGCGGACAAAAAGTAATGAGTCAGATTGAGAATTCAAAAGCTGTTACAGCCGAAATGTACTATATATATGCTAGTTTACTGAACGAACAAAACGATTTAAAGCAGACAGAACAGCATCTAAAAAAGGCTATTTACCTGAATCACAATCATATATTATCGCATTTAATGCTAGGTGACATTTTTCTGAAAACAGATAAAAGAACTTTAGCAACGAAACACTACGAAAATATTATTAGAATAGTAAGTCAATTAAACGATAATGAAATAGTACCCGATTCGGACGGTTTAACAGTAGGAAGAATAAAAGAATTAACAGAAAGCATAATCAATAAGCTTTAGATGAAAGACGAAAAAGCAATATTAGAGGAAAGAGCGCAGCGCATAATTGGCAAAAAAGACATTGAAAAAGTTGATAATGCCGAGAAAATTAGCGTGGTGGAATTTATGTTAATGCCTGAAAGGTATGCAATTGAAGAAAAGTATATTAGTGAAGTTTTTTTTCTGAAAGAGATTACTTCAATTCCAGGAACTCCGGCTTTTGTAATGGGTGTTATCAATTTGCGGGGAAAAATAATATCAGTAATCAATCTAAAAATCCTATTCAATTTGAAGGAGCGAGGGCTAACTGACTTGAACAAAGTAATTGTTTTACAGAATGATAACATGCAATTCGGAATAGTTTCAGATGCAATTGTAGGAAGCAAAACTATTGCCATAAGTAATTTAAGTCCGCCACCACTAACCCTCGGGAACAATGGCGCAGAATTTATATCGGGAGTTACCCCTGATGGACTTATTTTATTAAATGCCTCAGTTCTATTGTCAAGCAATAAAATTATCATATAAATCAATTTATATCATTAACTTCCTTGTTCAGAGGCAATAATCTGACAGCTAAAAGGGATATACTCACAAACACAAAATTAAAACATTATGAAATTCAGGAACATTAAAATCGGGAGAAAACTTTTAATAGGGTTTGCAAGCATATTATTAGTAGCTATGGTGATTGGCTATATTGGTTACATTGGCATGCATTCTATTGAATTCCAGCAAGATGAAATATCTGGAGTGAGACTACCAAGTGTACATTCATTGTCAATTATAGACGAGGCGCAAACTGCAGTTGAAGCTAGTGAAAACGCTTTATTGGCAAGTAATATTACGCCAGAATTGATAAAAATTGCTTACGACCGTATAGATTCTGCAAAGTTAAGAGCTGACAAAGCATGGAAAGTTTATGAACTACTGCCTCAGTCTGATGAAGAAGCAAAAGTGTGGAAAGAATTTGTAATAGCTTGGAATGATTGGTGGAAACATCATGAGAAAATAATGGAATTGGCTAAAAAATATAACGCAGAAAAAACTGTTCAATCATACAATACACTCAGTTACAATGCCTTAACAGCAGAAGAAGCACCATACAATAAAGCTGAAAATTTATTGATGGAATTAATCAAGATTAATAACAAAATAGCAGATGACGCAAATTTGGAAGCAGAAAGAGTTAGTCGGCTAGCAGAATTAACTTTGGTAATTGCTTTGATAATTGGGTTAATTGTTTCGATTGTTTTGGGTCTAATTATCAGTAGATCCATTACTGCTCCGTTAACAAAAACTGTGAAATTAGCCGATGCCGTATCACTAGGTGATTTAACTTACAAAGTGGATATACATCAGGACGACGAAATTGGGCAGTTGGCCAACGCACTAGAAATCATGGTTTTGAATTTAAAAGGCATCACTTCTGATATTAAAAGCGGTGTCGCTGTATTGGGCACTTCCTCATCGGAAATTTTAACAACCGTTACTGAAATATCAACTGGGGCTGCCGAAACTGCCACTTCAGTTTCGGAAACCACCACTACGGTGGAAGAGGTGCGGCAGACCGCCATGGTGTCCAACCAAAAAGCACAATCGTTGATGATGAGTTCGCAAAAGGCAGCCGATTCGGTCGAAAAGGGCAGAGAGTCTATCAATGAAGTGATTCATTCGATGAAAAAGATTGAAAACCAGATGAATCTAATTTCTGATACTGTGCTAAAATTAGCAGAACAAAACCGAACCATCGGCGAAATTACTTCCAGCGTTGCCGACATTGCCGACCAATCAAATTTATTGGCAGTAAATGCGGCCATTGAAGCTGCAAAAGCAGGGGAGCACGGGCGTGGATTTACAGTGGTGGCCCAGGAAATCAGGAGCTTGGCAGACCAATCGAAAAAAGCAACTGCACAAGTAAAGGAAATTTTGAACGAGATAAATAAATCAGTAAATCAAGCAGTTGGTGTCACTGAGCAAGGTTCGAGAACTGTGGAAGAAGGCCGAAAATTAGTAGCGTTAAGTGGCGAGGTAATAGAATTGCTGGCTGAGAACGTGGAAGAAACTGCACAGGCCAGTATACAAATATCATCGTCCAACCAACAACAAATGGCTGGTATGGAACAGATTGTGCCTGCCATGGAAAACATAAAATTGGCCAGTCAGCAAAATGTTACCGGCATTAAACAAGCACAAGCTGCGGCGCATGACCTGAATACTTTGGGACAGAATTTGAAAGATATTATTGAGAAATTCAAGATTTAATTAGCATGAATAAAGAGGAAGAAGACTTTCTGATAGAACTGCTGAATGATTTTAAAATTGAAGCTTCGGAGCATTATCAAGCCATAGTGAATGGGCTGATAATGCTGGAGAAAACTGATGAAACTTCAGTTCAGCAATCGGAAATTGAGAAGATTTTCAGAGAAGTTCACAGTCTAAAAGGGGCTTCGCGTGCAGTAAATTTACTAGATGTGGAAAAACTTTGTATGCAGCTTGAAACGGTTTTCAACAGTTTGAAAAAAGGAGATGCCGTTCTATTTCCCACCCTCTTCGATGCTTTTCATAAAGCTACGGATTTGTTGAATTTATTGCTCAATGACGTACATCAAAATCAAAAGAACAAAGGCAATTACAATTTGCCACAGATATTAAAAATGTTGGAATTTGCACATAAAAACGCAATACAACTAAAAGGAGATAAGCCACAAGAGCAATCATCAAACAATGGTGTAAGTTATCAAAACGATGCAGTGAAGGTGGTTGATGCACTTGACAATCATCAGGAATTAGACAATGAACTGCCGGAACAAAATGAAATAAACGAAACAGGTGAAAATGCTAAATTTCAGACTATTGGCAACCAAACGGTGAGAATTTCTACTGAAAAACTCAGCAGTTTATTGCATCAATCCGAAGAACTCATTACCTTGAAATCGACCCTTGAATATTTTTCGCAAGAGATTCAAAGCATTGGTTATCAATATGCTTTGTGGAATAAAAAAGCTAAAGAAAACCACCAAAAATTTGGAATTGAAAACAAAACGCAACAGACTAAACAATCTAACATTTCTGATGGAAATCACAGAAATAAGCATGAAAATGAATTGTTGCGGGTGGGCAAAGAAATGATTGAATTTCAGCATGTTTCGGGCAGAATAATAGATGAGTTGCTGCACGATATAAAAACAACTTTGCTACTTCCGTTTTCATCGATGTTGGGCATTTTTCCAAAAATTGTGAGAGATTTGAGCAAAGAATACTCAAAAGACATTGATATTGAAATAATTGGGGATAATACTGAGATAGACAGGCGGATTTTGGAGGAGCTAAAAGACCCTTTGATACACTTGATTCGGAATTGTGTAGACCACGGAATTGAAAATACCGAGGAGCGAATTAAAAAAGGGAAGCAAGCAAAAGGTAAAATTGAAATCAGGATAATTCAAAACATTGACAGAAAAATAGAATTGCATCTCAAGGATGACGGTGCGGGACTCGACAGAACCAAAATAATAACTTCGGCGGTAAAAGCGGGATTCATCAAGGCAAAGGAGGCCGAAAAACTATCAGATAATGAAGCACATTTATTGATTTTTCAATCGGGGGTATCTACCAGCCCTTTTATTACCAGCATTTCGGGAAGAGGATTGGGGATGGCAATTGTGGCCGAAAAGGTGAACAAATTAGGTGGAAGTATTGAAATAGAAACCACTAAAAATCAAGGCACTACATTTATTTTGTCGCTACCACAAACATTGAGCACTTTTAGGGGTGTGTTGGTAAAAGCTGCTGAACAGCACTTTATTATGCCTTCATCTGCTGTAGAAAGAGCACTAAGAGTGCAGTATTCGGACATTAGCACCGTAAAATCGAGCAAAACCATCAAGTATAAAAACGAAGTAATTGCAATGGTTTTGCTTTCCGACGTTTTGAAAATAAACGTAGCTAAAAAGAAAACCAGCTTTGACGACTATTTGCACCTATTGATACTGAATATTTCGCAGAAAAAGATTGGATTTGTAGTTGACGAAATTTTGGGTGAGCAGGATGGTATTGTTAAGGATTTGGGGTTGCAACTGTCGCATGTCAACAATATTGCTGGCACCACTATTATGGGAAATGGAAAAGTTGTACCCATCCTACACCCTTATGAATTAATGAATTCCGCAGCCCAAACCAATTCAACTTTGGATGTGGTATTTGAGAGCAAAGCAGCAACTGAAACGATAGTTCAAAAGCGGATTTTGGTAGCTGAAGATTCAATTACTATTAGAACTTTGATACGAAATTTCATCGAAAATGCCGGTTATTATGTCAAAACAACAGTGGACGGGATGGAAGCGTATGAGTTGTTGCAGCAGGAGGATTTCGATTTGGTAGTTTCGGATGTGGAAATGCCACGTATGAATGGTTTTGAGCTCACCGCCAAGATCCGCGAAGACAAAAAACATGCCGATGTGCCGGTGATACTCGTTACAGCACTCGAAACGGAATATGATAAACAACGAGGGTTGGAAGCAGGCGCAAATGCCTATATTGTGAAAAGTAGTTTTGAAAAAAGTAATTTGGTAGAAACGATTCAAAGACTAATCTAAACTATTAACTATGAAAAATTTAAAGATAAAAGTTTTGATTGTAGAAGATTCCCTGGTAGCGCAGAAACTGCTAAAAACGCTGGTAATGAGTGACGAAAGATTTGAATTGGTGGGCGTTGCCGAAAATGGGAAGCAAGCCTGTGAATTTGTGCTAAAACACAAGCCGGACGTAGTAAGCATGGATATTTTGATGCCCATAATGGATGGCGTGGAGGCTACCCGCAAAATCATGCAGGAAACACCCATCCCCATTGTAATTGTGAGTAGCTACTATCAGTCGTCGGAGGTAGAAACGGCCATGCGGGTTCTACAGGCCGGTGCGGTTTCAATTATCCCAAGACCTTATGGCCCAGGACATTCTAAATATGAACAATCGACACGCCAATACCTGAATACGCTTAAAATGATGTCAGAAATTAGTGTTGTGAAAAGAAGAAAAGAGGAAACTCTAAAACCAATTCAAAAAGTTGAGAATATTACCAAAAACTGCACAAATGCTCCTAATAATCAAGAATTCAAAGTGTTGGCCATTGGGGCTTCGGCTGGTGGCCCCGAAGGTTTATCAACGATTCTATCGGGTTTGCCCATCAATTTTCCTGTACCTGTTTTTATCGTTCAACACATAGATGGAAATTTTGCCGACGGCTTTGCAGTATGGCTCAATAGCTCCACACAATTGCCGGTGAGTATTGCCGTAAACGGCGAAAAAGCTTTGGCTGGTCACGTGTATTTACCACCTGGAAATCAGCATTTGACGGTGAACAAAGACGGTAATATTAACACCACAAAAGATGGACTCGTAAACGGTTCAAGACCATCTGTAGATGTACTTTTTAATAGTATTGCCGAAGTTTATGGCAAAAAATCATTGGCAGTTTTATTGTCAGGCATGGGAAAAGATGGGGCTGCAGAACTGAAAAAATTGTTTGACTTAGGCGCATTCACCATTGCTCAGGACGAAAACAGCTGTTTGGTATATGGAATGCCGGGTGAAGCAGCGAAAATGGGGGGAGTTTGTAAATTACTGTCGCCCGAAAAGATATTGCAAGAAATAAATTGTTTAATAAAAAATTAAATTGTAGCATTATGAATAATTATTCACAATCAATTATGGAATCTGGCTATATATTAGCTGTTGAAGATTCGTTGGTCCAAGCCAAACGATTGGAGCATTTTTTCAAATTGTACAATATCAATTATCAACTATTTGTAAATGCGGAAGATGCTTATGCAGCGGCATTAATAGAAGCTCCAGAGCTAATTATCAGCGACATAGTAATGCCTGGCATGAATGGTTACGAGTTTTGCAAAAAGATAAAAGCAACAGATGGATTATCAAATGTCCCTGTTATTTTACTCACGGCATTGCAAAATCCAGAAGATATTATTATGGGTCTGCAAGCTGGTGCCGATAACTTTATAACGAAGCCTTACGATGAAAAATACCTTATTTCTCGCATTCAATATCTTTTGATTAATAAGAGTAATGGCCAAATTGGAAAAGACGATAAAGTAATAGAGCTGGTATTTAGAGGGCAGAAATATCAAATCACGTCAGACAAAAAACAGATTCTGGATTTGTTACTTTCGGTATACGAAGCTGCTATTCAACGCAATGAAGAGCTAATTGCTATGAAAGCCGAACTAGAAAATGCCAATCAGAACTTAAAGCAAGCCAATCAGGAACTGGAAGCCTTTTCACGTACTGTGTCCCACGATTTGAAATCGCCACTAAATGGTGTCATTGGATTTACAGAAATTCTGTTGTCCACCAATGTGGGGAATATGAATGATGATTCTAGAAAATACCTTGAAATCATCAAATCATCAGCATGGGCCATGTCTAATTTGATTCAGGATTTGCTTGATTTTTCACGTTCTGGCCTTGTTGATATTGAGGAAGAACGAGTGAATTTTTCAGAAATGGCCACCGATACCATGAACGAAATTCTGTTGAGAGACCCAGTTCGAAATGTGAAAGTAACCATTGAACCCAATCTGTACGCCAAAGCGGACAAAAAAATGATGAAAGTGGTACTTAACAATTTGCTAGGAAATGCCTTTAAGTATTCTGGAAAAAAAGAAGATGCTGAGATTAAATTTGGAAAAAAAGATTATTACGGACAGGATTTGTATTATGTTAACGATAATGGCGCTGGCTTTGACATGAGCTTGTCACACAAGCTTTTCCAACCATTTCAAAGACTTCATTGCCCCAACGAATTTAAAGGAACAGGCGTAGGATTATCCACAGTACAGAAAATAGTGGAAAAGCATGGTGGGCAAATTTGGGCAGAATCGGAAGTGGACAAAGGGGCAACCTTCTTCTTTACGCTTGGAAATTGAAGATATTTCACAAAATAAACTTTGGAATAAAAATGCACAACAGAATTAGAAATAAACCTCCTAAATATCACTCATCTTCAGCGGATTATAAGATATTCCATTGTCGTACACATCCGTTTCCTCATGTTTCTTCACCCATTTTACCAATACATTTGTAAGTGGCAGCGCAATGATTTCGTAACCCGTTTTCATGGCTGTTTGTGTGATAATGAGCATGATTAATGCTTGAGTTGGAATAATACCGGTGAAAGCCAACGTGAAAAAAACCAGTGAATCGGCACCTTCTCCCACAATGGTTGAAACTACCGCGCGAATAGAAAACCCACGACCGTGTTGCATAATTTTCATCTTGCTCATGACGTAAGCATTCAAAAAAGCACCAAACAAGAAGGCGATGAAACTGGCAGCCACAATGCGTTCGGTATTGCCCAACACAGATTCAAAAGCGGCTTGGTTGTGGAAATGCACAGAACCTGGCGCCCAAATACTGAGACGAAAGATAATCACGGCAAGGAAATTCATCAGGAAACCATTCCAGATAATAAGCCGCACTTTGCGATAGCCCCACACTTCGGCTATCAAGTCATTGATGATGTAAGATATGGGGAAAATGAGCAAGCCGGCTGTGGCTTCGATTCCTCCAATGGAAATCAACTTTTGCTCTACGATGTTGGCGACAATAAGGCATACCGTAAACAGCAGCCCACACACCATAAAGGCGACGGAAACTTGTTTTTTCATTGCTCTTGTTTTTTTTACGTGGTATTCAAGCACACGTTTGGTGTATAATAAAAAGAACCCCTAGTCCCCCAGCTGGCGGAGAACTAAGTTAGTATTGATTCTTAGTCCTTAAATTGGGCTGCAAAGGTAATATAATTTTTAAAATCTTAAGCGGAACAAGACAGAATTAAGAATCTGCAGATTTAGCTTTGACAACTGATTTAAATACAAAACCCAGTTCCGTTTAAAGAAACTGGGTCTTGTAATAATTGTAAACTTCTAATTTATGTATGAATTGTCTTTACTTCTTACTACCATCTACCCACTACCGACTATCCACTATCTTATCACCAAGTCGTAAGGCAAGCGAGCCTGAATGCCATTGATTTTACCCAGATTTTTAATTTGCATAAACACATCATATTGTTCACCCAACTGGGCTTTCATGAAACGGGTTTCCACGTCTTTACCGAAACTTTTCATCAGTTTGGTTTCAAATGTTTCTTTTTCTGGATATTCGCTCACGTTATAGGTTTTCAGTTTGGCTTTGGCAACTGCCACTTTGATAGCATCCTGCAAACCACCAATCTTGTCCACCAGCCCAATTCTTTGTGCATCTTCACCTGTCCAAACGCGTCCTTCGGCTACCATTTTAATTTCGTCGGTAGTCATTTTACGACCATCGGCACAGCGTTTTACAAACAATTCGTAACCACGATTTACGTAGTTCTGCATCAAGTCACGTTCTTCGGGCGTAAATTGACGATTCACCGTTATGGCATCGCTCAACTTGTTGGTTTTTACACCATCATAGGTGATACCCAATTTCTCGTTCAGCCCTTTCAAATTGGGAATAACGCCAAAAATTCCAATAGAACCAGTGATGGTATTGGGTTGTGCCACAATTTTATCGGCCAAACAAGCAATGTAATAACCACCCGAAGCTGCATAATCGCCCATCGACACAATCAACGGTTTTTTAGCTTTCAACATCGACAATGCATGCCATATTTGCTCCGACGCATAAGCACTTCCACCTGGTGAGCTGATACGAAGCACCACCGCCTTTACGGCTGAATCTTTTGCCACATCATTTATGGTTTCAATAATTTTATTGGCCACAATTCCATCGCCCACTTCGTCGGTAATTTCACCTACGGCATAGATGACCGCAATTTTATTCTTGTCATATTTGCTGGTATCCGACAGTCTATTCATGGCCGAATGTTTTACAAAAGCCAGCTTGTCCTCTTTCTTAAGTCCTTTGGCGTAGGTCTTAATTATGCTGTCCACTTTGTCTGGATACACCAATTCATCCACCAAAGCATACTGTTTTGCCTTTTCGGTAGGTTGAAACATCATCATTTCATCCGCATAACCATTAAGGTTTGGAATTGATATTTTGCGTGATGCAGACACATCCATCAACAAATTTTTCCAAATAGAATTCATATAAACGGTTACCTGCTGGCGATTGGCATCACTCATCTTGGTAGTAATCAATGGTTCTACAGCCGATTTGAAAGTGCCCACTTTTACTATCTGCATTTCAATGCCCAGTTTGTCAAGCGTATTTTTAAAGAAAATGTTTTCGGCCGAAAGTCCTTTCAACTCCAACATTCCTTGTGGATTAATCAAAACTTTGTTGGCTACTGACACCAAATAATACATCCGTTGCGAATAATTATCGGAGTATGCCACAATGAATTTGCCATGTTTCTTGAAATCAACCAACGCATTGCGAATTTCCTTTATAGAAGCGATTCCACCTACCAACGAACCTCCTTTGAGATAAATACCTACGATATTTTCATCGTTTTTTGCTTTCTCTATATTGGCCAGCACATCATCTAAACCAATTGTAGTTTCAACATCTTTCCCTAGCGCATCAGCAAATGCAGCCGAAAATGGATCATCCTCAGAACGGTCAATCAATTTACCTTTCAAGTCAATTTCATACACCGAATTAGGCTTGAGTTCCGTTTTTGTTTCACTAGAACTTGATATTGCGCCAATAATTCCAAACAAGATGAGCAAACACAATAATGAAGCTATAAAAATGCCTACCACCGTTGCAAGTGTGAATTTTAGAAATTGTTTCATATAAAATAATTGTTGTTGGTTATTAAACTAGCTTTAAATAATTTGCAAAGGAAATCATTATTTCTTGAATAAGAAAACGAAAATAATGTTTAAATGATAATGTGCAATTTACAATTATATAATATGTTGATTATGCATGACTTATAACAATCTAGATGTTGGAATTGTTGGATTATTATAGGATTTTATTATCAAGCCAGATTCCAACCATAAATTGATGTAAAGATTGAAATTTGAAATTTGGAAAATTCAATACTAACTTCGTTGAAAAGCTGGTAATATTTTTTGTTAGAAATAGAAATCATGAATAAAAAATCTGTAAGTTGATTAAAGATTATTACTTTTGTTTTTCAAATTGAAACATCATATTTTTAATATTAGACAATCAATTATTGTGCTAATTAAAATTGTACTGTTGCCGAAAATTAGTGCTCTGAAAAATTGAATAATACTCTAAACATATACACAAACATATTATGAATCAACAAACAATCATACAACAAACCACCGAATTTGTAAAAATGACTTTGGTAAATGCCGAAGGAGGTCATGACTGGTGGCACATTTACAGGGTTTGGCAATTGTCGAAACACATTGCAGCATCAGAAAAGGCTGATGGATTGGTAGTGGAGCTGGGTGCTTTGCTGCATGATATTGCCGATTCTAAATTTAACGGTGGTGATGAAGAGATTGGTCCGAGAAAGGCCCGGCAGTTTTTGAAATCGCTTGAAGTTGATGAAACTGTGATAACACATGTAGAAAACATTATTAGCAATATTTCATTTAAGGGCGGTAAAGAGGCACAACAATTCAAATCCTTGGAGCTGGACATAGTGCAGGATGCCGATCGGTTGGATGCCTTGGGTGCCATTGGCATTGCCCGTACGTTTAATTATGGTGGTTTCAAAAACAGGGAAATATATAATCCTGATATTGCACCCAACCTGAACATGACTAAGGAAGAATACAAGCACAGCACCGCTCCTACCCTCAATCATTTCTACGAAAAACTGCTGTTGCTCAAAGACAGAATGAATACCAATACAGGTAAACTAATGGCTGAACAAAGGCATCAGTTTATGGTAGCATATCTCGACCAGTTTTATAAAGAATGGAATGGAGAGGTATGAAATAATCACTATTGAAATATCAAGACACACTCTCACTAAAACTAAATACGGACAACTTTCAAAGTTTAGTATATTTATTCAATTTATTTTCTTAATTTTGTAGAATATCATTAAGCCCTATTTTTGGCATCTCAATCCAACACTTAGATCTGCATTCAATAAACCCAATGAAATTAAAATTAATAGTACTTTTTTTGCTAATATGTGGGATTACAGTAGCGGAAAAACCAGTAGTGCAGTGGGCAAAAAGCGCAGGAGTTTCTGGAAATCAATACACTCAATCAGTGGTGGTTGATAACAATGACAATGTAATAGTTACGGGATATTTCATGAGCCCTAGCATAAGCTTTGGCGCATACAATCTCACCAATTTCAATGTGGGAGAGGCACATGTATTTATTGTAAAATACGATTCGGCAGGAAATGTGCTATGGGCTAAAAGCACAGGAGACTCAGATATTGGATACGCTTTATCATGCACGGTAGATGTGACAGGTAACATCTATATATGCGGGTTTTTCAAATCAAATACTCTTACGATTGGCCCCTATGTTTTAACCAATGATTATGCAGGGACTTATGGCAAACTATTCTATGCAAAATATGATGTTTCGGGCAATGTGGTATGGGCAAAAAATTCAATAAATACCAATCGAAGTAATGCAATGAATGCTATTTGCAGTGATAAATTGGGGAATATTTATGCTACCGGTCATTACCAAGACGCTTCAATCACTTTGGGTACTGTTATATTGACCAATTCTTCTGATACATTTCAAGATGTTTTTCTTTTAAAAATGGATGCATCGGGCAATACCATTTGGGCGAAATCATTTGGAGGTTCTAACCATGATGTAGGCAATTCGGTGGCAGTTGATCAGGAAGGCAATGTTTTTGTAACCGGTAATTTTCGGAGTCCATCTATTAAATTGGAATCTACAGTATTGACGAATACTTTATCACCTAGCAATGACATTTTCACTGCTAAATATAACAGTGCTGGAAATCTGCTATGGGCAAAAAGTGCAGGAAGTACAAGCAATGATTATGCAACTTCTGTTACAGTAGATAATTTAGGAAATCCATATATTGGAGGTTATTATACTGGTGATCCTTTCACGATTGGTAATTTTAATTTGAAACTTTCATCACCAACAACATTAGATTTATTTATTGCAAAATACAGTAAAAATGGCAATGTAGAATGGGCAAAAACTGCGTCCAAAGTATCGAAAACTGCAAGTGTTATAAATTCGGTATATGCTGATAATAAAAGCAATGTATATGCTACCGGATCTTTTAGTGGTACAACTATTTCTTTTGATACAATTACATTGAAACCTGATTTTCCAAATAATACCAATAATATATTCCTTGTTAAATACGATTCCTTAGGTATAGAAATATGGGCAAAATGTTATGCTGGATTAGGTTTTTCTGAAGGAAAATCTGTCTTTGCCGATAAAAAGAGAAACGTGTATTTAACTGGTTCGTTTGCAAGCGAAACCATCAAGTTTGATACCATAACATTGAAAAATGATTTAAGAAATGTTGATGTTTTTATCACAAAAATAGGGGTGGATACCACTCGAAATTTTTACGAGCTAAACTTCTGTGCTAGTGATGCAGCCTTAACCATCACGGCTCCAGCCAATAATAATTATTACACTTGGATGGATAGTAAAGATAAATTAATTGGAAATGGTCAATCAGTAACGATAACAAACCCTGTCGATTCGGCAGTATATACCTGCAAGTTCAAAAACTCAATTGGTGAAACAATTATCAATACCTATACTTTGCAGAAATTTGCTCCCAAAGCAGATTTCAAATCAGTCTTGCAAGATTGCAAAACCAACACCATTCAATTCACTAATTTATCCTCTGCCAAACAAGGCACATTGACTTATTTGTGGGATTTTGGAGATGGTTTAACCTCTGTGGAGAAAGACCCCAAACATAAATATGTAGCAGATGGTGAGCACAAAGTGAGTTTGACCATTACCAATCCGCCAACAATCTGTACCGACACCATCAGTAAAACCATTCCATATTACACAAAACTAACTGTAAATATAACGGGCGATTCTACATTTTGCAAAGGTAGAAATGTAGCGCTAAAAGCGCATGGAGCTGTAAGTTATAAATGGAGCAATAGCGCAACAGCCGATTCCGTTATTTTGGCTTCTACCCAAAAAGTATGGTTGCTCGGATATTCCGTTTCTGGTTGTGCTTCAGATACAGTTTTCCAAACGGTAAGAAATGTAACTCCCACGGTTAGTATCACTGGAAATGCTACTTATTGCCCAAACCTTTCTGTCACCTTGAAAGCACATGGCGCTGACCGATATGAATGGAGTGACGGTTCTAAAACCGATTCAACTAAAGTTAGCGTTGAATCAACTGTTTGGGTGTTGGGTTATACAGCCGGCTGTGTTTCTGACAGTGCGAAATTCAAAGTAGTACAAGAGCCTGATTGGACTTTCGAAGCCGATGGAAATCTAGAGTTTTGTACAGGCGACAGTACAACATTTACAGCTTCGGGAGCTCAATTTTATCGTTGGAATAATGGCGAAAAAACCAGTTCAATTAATGTGAGAAAGTCTGGTAATTATACAGTTATTGGAGTCAACAAAAGAGGTTGCGAAAAATCGCTTACCATCAATGCAAAAGAGAAAGCGATTCCGATTGTTGATTTTTCGGTGTCAAGTCCAAGCATTGACAGCCGGCATAATAAAGTTACATGCACTGCAACTGCACTATCAGGAGTGGATTATAATTGGGACATGGGTGATGGAATGTATGAATCGGGTTCGCAAATTGAACATAGCTATTCTGTTTCAAATAGCATTCTGGATTATAAAATTATGCTGACCACTACAAATCTAACTGGCTGCACGAGCAATATTTCGAAAGTGCTGGATGTTACACTATTTATTCCAAATGTGTTTACTCCCAATGCCGATGAAGTGAATGACATATTTATGCCAGATGTGGAACTTGAAATTTTCAGCCGGAATGGAAAGTCATTGTACAAAGGCACATCGGGTTGGGATGGGAATTATAACGGCAAGAAATTGCCAGACGATACTTACTATTATGCAATAAGTTATAGGGATAAAACTGACCGATTAGAAATATTTAAAGGTTTCGTAATGCTGAAACGATAATTGATTGATGAAAAAACTATTTCTTTTAAATTTATTGTTGTTGAATTTCTTTGTATTTGTTCAATCAAGTTTTGCGCAAGCTGACATCAGCATGGCAACCCATTGGTACAACCGCGCAAACTACAACCCAGCTTCCATTGCCCGCAATGATTATATTTATCTTTTCAGCAACGTGCAAAAGCAATGGTTGGGAGTGATTGGTTCGCCTACCGTTTTTAATGTTCAAGCTTCGGGATACAACTACAAATTGCATTCGGCTTTCGGCATCTCGCTGGTGAGTGACCAATTGGGGCTGACGCAAGTGCTTAATCCGATGCTGACTTATGCATATAGACTAAACTTCAAATCAGATGTAGCACTTTCGATGGGAATATCGGCGGGCGTTTTTTCGCGATCCATAGACGGTTCGCAGTTTGAACCGGGTACAATAAACGACCTTGCCCTAAATTCAAATCTTGAAACATCAATACTTCCCGATGCCAATATTGGCGTTGAACTTTTATCATCGCATTTTGTGTTGGGTGTTTCTTCCACGCACTTGTTTTCCATTATCAAAACCAATTATACTTTTCTAAATTCCAACCATTTATATAGCTATGCCATTTACAAAAACACGGATTCAGAAATTATGAACTATAATTTTGGATTGCAAATGTCAGCTGCAAATAGTGTGGCTATAATGGGAGGAAATGCATCCGTGCGCTTCAAACATGCTACAGGACTGACAACAGGCCCACGAGAGATTTTCGATTTGGGAGTAAGCTATCGCAGTTCAAAACAATTGGTTTTATTATTTGGACTCAATGTAACATCAAATATCAGAATAGGTTATGCTTTTGATCAAAGCTTTTCGGTAGGATACAATTCCAATTCCACCCATGAAATTATGCTTGAATACCGTATTCCGAGTAAAGCCGCCTCAGTTTGCAATTGCAAAAGTGAGGAAAATTGGTACTTTTAAAAAATCCTTCAACTACGGTTATATTACTGTTTTATCAACATATTCTAACTAAAAACTTCCAGTAAATAAAACTATTATTTACTGGAAGTTTCATTTTAAATACCAATAGTCGAGCCATTAATTAAGTCTGTGCATCAGATTTGAACTTACTCAAAACAACCTATCTAACCAAAAGCAAACCACAATAACATAAAAACAAGCACTTAAAATAAAGTCTAAGTATTTGAACGAATTTTACCTCCGATATCAAAAGGACAGTATAAAATTTGTCCCCTCAAACCACCTGACTCCAAGTCAGCTAACACTGAAGGAAGAAAAATCAGGCACTCTGAAAGGATATTATCCTCATTCAATAAACGTTTGTCCTCCTCAGCTTTGCATGAAAAATATATCTTTGCAACATGAAATAAAAAATGACGTTTCATAAATCATCCAAAAAGAAAAACCCATGAAAAACAAACCAGTTAATATATCGATTCTCCTCTTCCTACTGGTCATAAGCGGGAATTTTACACAGGCTCAAAACAGTTTGATTGTAAAACTCAACAATAATTCCCAATCGGGTTATCTGCTAATGAAACTTCATTGCAGATTTACCCAAATTTTTACAATCCAAAAACTGGATATTATTATTGTTCCTGGCCTATGATGAACTTTCGGTATAGTACAATACGCGTGTTTGCCGCTCGAAAACCATTTCTGGTCCATTTTTGGGTTTTGATGGAACAAATATTACAACAATAGGTGAATGTTATCCAATACTTACACACCCCTACAAGTTTAATAATCATTCTGGTTGTGTAGGCATTTCACATTACAGCATTTTCAAGAATCCATATACTGGAGATTGATCTTATGCTTCGCAAGGTCGCTTGCCGGCCAATACCAATGGAATGCACACAGCAATGCCATCATGATGGTGCATATCCGTTCAATTCAATGGACTGCAAGTGGCTGGACGGTATTAATGCCGGAAAGGTATGGTGCCGTTCCTCAAACAACTATCAGCGATTCTGACTTGGTGGAAACTTAGGAAAATATCACTTTAAATTATGTGGCTGGAGTGCAACAAACATATGTAACTGAAACTTTATTGACCAACTATACTGCCACAGGAGCTTTAGCGGGAACATGGTTCTACAATGCTACTACCAAAACACTTACTATATTTACTTCCGCAGGAACTATGAAACTAAATGTACAACGTGAACTGAATTGGGAAGCATCACCAAGAGTACCAACCATTGTTTATGCAGGACTAAACCCTACGGATAGTTCTTTGTGGGGAAAAAAAGTGAACTAATTCCACTCAAATGGAAGGTTATTTTCTTAGAGATTTTGACCAATACGCCAAAACCAATGAAAACGGATGGATTACTTTAAGTTGCATCATGATGTTTGTCAATTGGAGATAAAGTAATGTCTTTGTTATATTTTGTAGTTGTTTACACTACAAAAAGAACATAAATCATTAAAATACGACTGAAAATTTTTCAGATTATACCTAAATTTGGTGATATAGAATTAATTGCCTATTTTTACCATCGTTATCATATAAAAAACAACCTTTTATATGTAGTCTCTTATATTCAACTCAGCATTAAAAAAATGAAAAAAAAACCAATCTTATTGTTACTTGCGGTATCGGCATTTGCTATACTGTTGGGTGTTCAGCATGTTTGGTTTTCTGATAAATGGGACAGAGAGCAAACTTATTTGTTTAATGACAATCAAAATATATCCTATTCTCCTATTATTGAAATTCCAAAAGCAAAATTAAATTATAAAACAACACTACCTAACAACACATTGGAAACGGGGGTTATCTTTACTGAAAGCAAAAAAAATAATTATAAAGAAGCTAGCAAATCAACCACAAGTACTTCTGAAGAGAACACAAGAAGCTTTCAAACATACAAAAGTGCAAAAGTAGACTTTCATAGTAATTCGTATTCTCAAACTCAACAGCCTGAGAAAACAGAAGCCAAGAACACAACTGATCAACAAAGTGGAATGGCTTACAAAGGGATTTATAATGTGGAGGTAAAACAGTTTTCAAATACCAATACAAGTACTTTTATTGCTGACAATACCATTTCGACAACTACTGATTTGACGTCAGCAGATCACAATTCGCCTATGCTGGTTGGTCCAACCGGTAATCCAGGCGACCCAGGTGTTATTCCTGTAGGAGATGGAATTCCATTTTTATTGGCACTTATCGCTATTTATGGCGTAAGAAAAGTATTCTTCAATTCTTGAACTGGAGTTTAATAGTCTTACAATAAATCAGTTAGGCATTTAATCAGGCTATACATCAGGATTCTCCTCACCTACATGATTAAATTCATCGTCAAAAATGAATTTCATTCCCTCAATTTTATTTTCAGGCTTTGTATTGGGAGCAAATGTATTTATTGCTGAACATATTTACAAGGGAAATAGTAGGACGAAAGTAAGAAGAAAATTACCCTTTAAATTGCAATATTGGTTTTGAAATCAAGTAGTTGGATAGATATATAATAAGTGATGGGTAAAATAAGTCAAGTTATTTAATGTCAACAACTTAATTATTCAATGTCAAATCAGCTTTTGAGCCCTGTATTGCAACAGTACATATTAAATGGAACTCAATATTAATCCATTCACTCACTTTCACCAATCCCATCATTCTTACAGGTGGTACCAACCCAAAGTCACGAATATTAATACTCTTATTCCCATTTATCGTATATTGATTACCCACATGAGTAGCAGTAATAGGAATTGTATATTGCTTTGTAACACCAGTAATAGTGAAGCTCACCAAAGTTTTTGTTTTTAAAGATTCATCTTTTTCAATAGTGGGGACTTCCAGATAATTAAATTCCACATTCAAATTTGGGTGAGTATCCGCTTTCAGCAAGTCTAAGAATCCATCCAATGCTATCTTATTATTTGAACTGAAATTCTTAACAGCAATTGAAAGCTTATTATCGCTCAAATAAACCTTGTTCTTATTCTCGGTGGCTTTTACCGTTTGGGTTTTCCTGAGCAATTTGTCACCATTCTGAACAAGTTTAAAGGTCAGCAAATTTGTTGACCCATTGATGGTAAGCGAGCTATTTCTCTGCAAATCAATAGATACTATGGACTGGGCTTGCATTGTGTTAGCCACATTCAATAGTTGATAGAGAAATAATAGGGTGAAAAATCTTTTCATGCGACAAAGATAGAATAACTTTACAAAAAAACCGGTAAGAAAAATTCTTACCGGTTTAAATTTATGCATTAAATTTGATTAGAAAGAAATAACTGCTTCAGCACTTAATCCGTGGAATTGATATCCGTTCAAAATATAGTTTACGTCAGGAACGCCTGTGTATTTTTGATTTGAATATTCAACTTTAGCCATGATGTTTTTGGTTACATACCAGCCACCGCTGATTGCCAAACGATTGATTCCAATTTTATAAGCAGGAACTGCATCTTGACCAAGTACTAATGTTGCTCCAGCTCCAGTATTTGCAACACTTTTAACAGCAGCAGCATCAGCGCTTACAGTATTGTAACGAGCTCCGATGAAGAAGTTTTCTGCTTTACCAAATCGGAAAATAAGGTCAGTTGCAAATTGGCTTGCGCTACGTTCTGTAGCTTCAGCAGGTGTGCGTCCTTTTGTTGATTCAATTGTAGTAAAAGATTCAACAGCTAAATTGTCCAACACATTGTATTTCAAGAACAAGTTACCCATAAAGGTAGTCAATTTGTCTGTTAATCCTGGATTGAAACGACCACCAAAAGCAGTTCCTGTACCTGGACCAGCATTGTACATAATAGCTGAATAGTTAGAACCAGTACGGTCACCACCAAACAAAGTGTTAGAAAGTGCTCCTGCTGTAGTGTATACAGAACCAGTAATACGAGCACGGAATTTATCAGTGATTTGTTTGTCATAACCCAATTTAGCAATCCATGCTGGATTGTGAAGTCCGTTTGAGTATTTGAATGCAGCTGCAGTTGTGTCAATGTAAGCTAAACTTGGGTTCAAGTTACCATTGGTAATTCCTACAGTTCCAATAATACCATTTACATTCACATCGGCTTCTGCACCAATTTCAGTTGCAAATTCGTCCATGATGTAGTTTTCCATAAATGGATTATAAATAGCGTTACCACCATCAGAACGACGGAAATGAGCATCACCGTAGTTAACATCCATTTGACCTACTTTGATAGTAGTATATTTCATGATATTGTCTAACAAATCCAATTTGATAAATGGAAGTTTGTCAAATTGAACATAACCACCTTTTACCCATGTTTCATTGTGGTGTTTAGAAGCCAAATACAAAGTTACTTGCAATGTAACACCATCAGCCAAATAGCTATTGATGTTTAAATTAGCCATTGACAAGGCGAAGTTTGGTGAGTTTTTGAATAAAGCTTGAGTGTTTTTTGCTGGATCGGAATTTACAACAGCGTTACTATTGGTTAGAGCAATATAAGGCATTGCAATAGAACCACCAAATTCTACCTTTGGACCTGTAAACTGAACATCAGTCTTAGGAGTTTCAAAAACATTAATTCCAGTTTGATCAGTTGGACGCAATTGTGCGAAAGCTAGACTGCTCATTAACAGTGCTGCAACTAGTGATAAAGTTAGTTTTCTCATTACTTTTTTGTTAGTTTGTTAGTAAATAATTTTGATTAAGTGTTTTGTTTTTAAATTATAATGATTTCAATAAAATTTTAAGAATCGATAAATACAAAATCTTATGTCGATTAATTGAATAAGCGGGTGTTTTATTACTTATCTAATTGTGCTGTAAGCGGGCTGCCTTCCAAGAACACATCATATTTTAGTGTAATGGCATCGCCTACTTTCATCATGCCCATCATGGCGGTAGGTGGTTTCATTTTGTAGTCAGTCATTTTAAGTGGAATGCTACCTTTAAATTCATATACTCCAGCTTTAGAACTTTTTCCAATAGCTTTAAAGCTTATCTTTTTTGTAGCTCCAGCCATTGTTAAGTTGCCTGTAACAGTAGCTTCTACATCCGGCCCAGTTACTTTGAATCCAGTAGCCTCTGTTAGTTTAAAAGAAATGTTAGGATTCTTATCTGCATCAAAAGCCTCGTAAGTTTTTGTATCCATTAATTTCTCTTTGCTTTTAATAGACTTAACTGGAACTGACAAGTTAAATGATTGTACTTGTTTAGAAGCATTTAAAACTAATTCACCAGCTATTTGCGTTACGTTGGTCTCAAAATTATGCACATTGGTGGTACCAAGAATTACCATGGTAGAGGTGTGAGGATTAATTTTTAAACTTTGAGCTTGTAAAGCTGTAGTTATAAAAATTGTGCTGACAAAAAGCATCGTAAGATACTTCGAGAATTTTAGGTTGTTCATAATGATGTTTTCTTTTTAAGTTTTGTTGAATTTTTCCTTTTTATTGAATTTACAACTTGTATCGATATCAAATACAATTGCTATAGTTTTAGTAGTATTCTTTTATAAAAAAATCAAATTTTATTTTTGATAGTAGGTTCAATTTGTACAACAATTTCAGAAATAAATCTGTAAAAATATATTCAATTTAAAACCTCAAATTAATACTATAGGATTTGTAGTATTGCATAACAAAAAAAATAAAACTGAAGTTTACTTTATTTTCTTTTTTTATGTTTTATATCAATTGATTGATTTGTTTTCTAAATCCATGCATTCATAATGCGTTTCTTTTATAATCTGAGCTAAATTTTTTTTAGCAAGAATCGCTTCAAAGTCAACTTTAAATTCATTCCAAAAACTCCGACCCTTACAATCATGCAAAGATCTATCGCAAAAATCCAAATTATTGATACACTCTATTACAGTTATTTGTTCAAATGCTGTATAAATGTCCAACATTGTAATCAGATCGGCCGAACGCGTTAATCTATAACCGCTTCCTTTACCTCTTGAATTGATTATTAAGCCTTTCATTTTTAATGCCAAAATGATTGGATCTAAATACTTCAATGAGATATTTTGATTTTTTGCAATGTCTTTTTGCAACATTCCAGTAAGCTCAGTCGAACTTGCTATTTCTATCATAGTCCTCAATCCGTACCGTATTTTTGAATTTATCCTCATGATTAAAGAAATATTTCCGCAAATGTATTACAAAAAAAATATATGCTATCATATTTATAGGATATATTTTTGTAATTTATTCTTGTTCTAAATAAACAATAAAAAATCAATTACGATTTCACAAACTTACAAAGCTGTATATCAAACATATAACTCAAACAAAAGGTTGATTTAGCACTTCAAAATGCTCAATCATATAAATATTTCATTATTGAAATAAGAACAATTCTAAAGAATCAAAACTCATTCTGAAGCTAAATATTCAAATCGTAAGTTTATCGCGTTAAATAACTCTAGAATGTGAGATAATAGTACGTATTATAACAATATAAAAAGTTAAATCGGAATTTTAAAAGTAGACTAAATGATTAATCACAAATCAAAACCTCAATGAGCTTCAAGCCAATTAGCTCCCACGCCACAATCGGCAATGAGCGGCACACGAAGTTGAATGGCATCCTCCATTTCCTCCACCACCACTTTTCTCACTGCTTCTATTTCATTTTTGGGTACCGTAAAATTCAACTCATCATGTACTTGCATCGTCATTTTGGCTTGTAGGTTTTCATGCAGAAGTCTTTTTTGAATGCGAACCATTGCTATTTTGATAATATCGGCAGCCGTTCCTTGAATTGGAGCATTTATGGCGTTTCGTTCTGCAAAGCCACGCACAACGTTGTTTTGTGAATTAATATCAGCCAAGAAACGTTTCCGACCTAGCAAAGTTTCGACATAACCCATCTCTTTGGCTCGTTGAATGCAACTGTCCATATAGGTTTTTACGCCGGGATAGGTTTCAAAGTAGCCATCGATTAATTCTTTGGCTTCGGCTCGGGGAACGCCCAAACGGTCGGAAAGTCCAAAAACGGAAATGCCGTAGATGATGCCGAAATTGGCAGTTTTGGCCTTTCGGCGCATATCGGAAGTGACTTCTTCCAACGGAATTTTATAAATTTTGGCGGCAGTGGCGGTATGAATGTCCAATCCACTATTGAATGCATCCATCATATTAACGTCGCCACTGAGGTGCGCCATGATCCGAAGCTCTATTTGAGAATAATCGGCGCTCAGGAAAACACTGTCTGCATCTGGAATAAAAGCTTTGCGGATTTCCTTGCCTTGCGCATCCCTAATGGGTATGTTTTGCAAGTTGGGATTAGTAGAACTCAGTCGACCTGTAGATGTAACCGTCTGATTGAATGAAGTATGTACTTTTCCTGTGTTTGGATTTATCATCAATGGCAAAGCATCAATGTAAGTACTCAGTAACTTCTTCAATCCACGATAATCTAATATCTTCCCTATTATTGGATGTTTAGATTGCATTTTCTCCAACACATCTTCGGCGGTGGAGTATTGTCCCGTCTTGGTTTTCTTAGCTTTATCATCCAAACCCAATTTCACGAAAAGAATTTCGCCAACCTGCATCGGAGAACTTACATTGAATTCTACTCCCGCAATTCCGTGTATTTCCTCTTCCAACTTCAACATTTCCTCGGTCAGAATCAAGGAACTTTGTCCCAAAGCTTCACTGTCAATTCTAACTCCTGTTCGTTCCATGGTTGCCAACACTTGCATGAGCGGCATTTCTATGTCGTAAAAAAGTGCATCTAACCCATTGTTTTTCAACTCTTTTTCAAGAATTTGCTTCAGTTGAAAAGTGACATCTGCATCCTCAGCAGCATAATCACAGAGTTTGTTCAAATCAACGGTGCGAATACTTGCCTGATTTTTTCCTTTTGCACCTACAATATCTTCATAATGAATGGTGCGATATTTCAAGTAAATTTCTGCCAAATAATCCATGCCATGACGCAATTCTGGTTGTACCAAATAATGCGCAATCATGGTGTCAAACATCTTACCTTTCAGTTCCAAACCATATTGTGCCAACATAAGCATGTCGAACTTAATGTTCTGACCAATTTTTTCGATGTGCTCACTTTGGAAAAAAGCTTTGAATTCTCGCACTATTTCAGTGGCTTCATTTCTGTCGGCAGGAAGCGAAACATAATATGCTTCACCCTGGGCAAAACAGAACGAAAGCCCCACCAAATCATCATTAAATACATCCAAACCAGTAGTTTCGGTATCAAAACAAACGGATTTTTGTATGAACAATTTAGAAATCAAATCGGACCGTTTAATTTTTGTGTCAACCAAGTGATATTGATGCGGAACATCATTCATCGTTTTCAAACCATTGGCGTATACAGGTTGCAGTTCTTCAATTTGGTTTTTTGGCGCTAATACTTTTACTTCTTCGGATTTTGTCTCAACTTCTTCGGGTTCATCAAAAAGAGACATTTGAGCAGTTGGCTTTTTCTTGGCAAAACCAATTGTGGGAAGTGAAGCATCAGGTGGAAAAGAGGTAAAAGGAGTAGCGCCAAGTTTGGCCGACATGGTTCGGAATTCTAGCTCGTCAAACAAATCACGCAAAGCAGCCTCATTGCGCGGCTCTAGCACCAAGCTTTTTTCGTCGAAAGTGATCGGAACATCAATTTTGATGGTAGCCAAAAACCGGGAGAAAATAATCTGTTCTTTGTTTTCTTCAATTTTCTTTTTATTGGCACCAGTAATTTCATCGGTTCGGTTGAGCAATTCGTCTATGCTCCCAAACTGCCGAAGTAACTTGACAGCATTCACCTCACCAATGCCGGGACAGCCAGGAATATTATCGGACTTATCGCCCATTAAGGCCAACAAATCTATGACTTGCTCGTGACTGTGCAAATTGTATTTTTCAGTTACTTCTTTTGGTCCCATTACCTCAAAACCACCCGAATGTTTGGGGCGATACATAAAAATATGGTCGGAAACCAACTGACCGTAATCTTTATCGGGTGTGAGCATGAAGACTTCAAAACCTTCTTTCTCGGCCAGTTTCGCCATAGTACCAATCACATCATCGGCCTCGTAACCAGCCACTTCAAGCACTGGAATGTTATAAGCCTCTACTAATTTCTTGATGATTGGAACTGCCAACCGAATATCCTCGGGTGTTGCTTCGCGTTGTGCTTTGTACTGTTCATAAGCATCATGACGAAAAGTATTGCCTTTGGGATCGAAAGCTACAGCAATGTGTGTTGGTTTTTCGCGTTTCAATACATCCTCGAGGGTGTTAATAAACCCGAAGATCGCAGAGGTATTCAAGCCTTTTGAGTTGACACGCGGATTGCGAATGAATGCATAATAGGCACGATAAATGATGGCATAAGCATCAAAAAGAAAAAGTTTTTTCATATTTTTTTAAAGTCTGAGGACAAAGGTCAAAGGTCAAAAGACTTTATTAGAGAGACTTTTGTCATTAGACTTTTGTCCTTCGTCCTGAATTTGACTGTAAAAGTAATTAAAATTTATGCAGAAATAAACACAACATATCAAACAAACCGCAAATTTGTTTACTTTTGCCACTCATACAAATTTTTTTATTGTTCATAATGAATTTTATCGACAACATCAGAAAACCCATCATCGCAGAAATGCAATTGTTCGCCAAAACTTTTGGGGAAGCACTTATCACAGATAACAACTTGCTGTTGAGCGTAAATGAATACGTACTTCAAAAAAGCGGGAAGCAATTGCGGCCAATGATAGTATTGTTATCGGCCAAAATGTGCGGCGATGTAAATCAAGCTTCCATAAATGGAGCGCTATCGCTCGAACTGCTGCATACAGCTACTTTGATACACGACGATGTGGTAGACGACACCTTGGAGAGACGCGGAAAACCATCCGTAAATGCCAAATGGACAAATAAAATTGCCGTTCTTTCGGGCGATTATATTTTTTCGAAATCGTTGGAATGTGGCACCAATACTGATAGTTTGGCCATTATGAAATCAATTTCGGACATGGGTAAACAACTTTCCGACGGCGAATTATTGCAACTGGAAAACGCTACATTTTCTGATGCATCAGAAGAAAATTATTTCACAATTATCCGCAAGAAAACGGCCTTGCTTTTTGCCACTTGTGCTGAAGTAGGTGGTATTTCGGTCAATGCAAGTGCTTCACAACTCCAACACTTACGGAATTTCGGGGAATATATGGGCTTGTGTTTTCAAATTAAAGATGATGTGTTTGATTATTACGAAGATATTCAAATTGGGAAACCTACAGGAAATGACATTCGTGATGGAAAAGTGACACTGCCACTGATTTATGCGCTGCAAAATTGTACGGAAGAAGAAAGAAAATCCATTGTTACAATGCTTGACAATAAAGACTTTAGCACCGAGAATGTGCAAAAAATCACCCAATTCACAATCCAAAAAGGCGGTTTGGATTATGCAATTAAGCAAATGGAATTGTATAAAAACAAAGCCATCGAAGAACTCAATGGCTTTGCTGACAGCGAAATAAAACAATCGCTAATTTTGTGTGCTGAATATGCAGCTTCCCGTAAGGTGTAAATGAAATTCGATTAAAAGTAATATGGTAACTTTTCCATAGACCTTTGTCATTAGACGTTAGCCTTTTGACCCCTTAAAAATACTTCACTTCTTTTTCTTCTATTGAACTTAACAAATTGTTGGCCAAGCGGCTTGCTCCAAATCGGAACATTTTATTGTTGAGCCATTCATTGCCCAAAACTTCTTTCACAATTGTGTAATGATTTACAGCATCTTCAGTGGTCACTATTCCTCCCGCTGGTTTGTAACCCACTTTAGCTCCGGTTTTTTCGTTCCATTCCTTAATGGCTTCGCACATCACGTAAGTGGCTTCCAATGTGGCAGCTACAGGAATTTTACCCGTTGATGTTTTGATGAAGTCAGCACCTGAAGCCATAGCTAAAATTGAAGCCCTTTTTATATTTGTAGCGGTTTTCAATGCACCAGTTTCCAATATCACTTTTAAATGTGCATCACGACAAGCGGCTTTAAGTTCGGAAATTTCCTCGTAAACTTCCTCGTATTTTCCTTCCAGAAACTTACCTATAGAAATAACCACATCGATTTCAGTAGCACCTTCCATAACCGCCATTGAAGTTTCAGCCACTTTTATTTCAATAAAGGTTTGCGAAGCTGGAAATCCTGCCGACACAGCTGCAATACCAACATTTTCAGTCAAATGACTTTTTACCACAGGCACCAAAGCTGGATAAATACAAATTGCAGCAACATTCTCTAAATGAGGAAAATGTGATTTAAAGGTATTCACTTTCTCAACCATCGAAATTATTTCAGCATCCGTATCGGTTCCATTCAGCGAAGTCAAATCAATCTGGTTCAAACATTGTTTGTACACCTCTTTGTTGCCATTTTCAATAAAATGGTCTGCTAAAATGTTGTCGATTGCAATTTTTACACTCTCATCATTTACATTGCAATTATAAAGTTTGAAAAGTTCATCAATTTTACTCATAATATTTTAGTAAGTAGTTGGTAGATAGTAGTTAGTAGACATCAATACTGAAAATTATAGAATTGAAAATTAAACTGTTAAAATATATTCGGCCTCAATATTCATTGTAAACCAATAGTTTAGTCTGGTTTATAATAATCGATACTTGCTTAGTTCTCCGCCAGCTGGGGGACTAGGTGTCAATTCTTCAATTTTTCATTTTCCAAATGTCTTGTCCTATCTCTGTCGGTTTTCTTAAGCATATTCTTCTCAAAAGCCTCAGTTAAATTCACTCCTGTTTGATTGGCCATGCAAATCAACACCCATAAAACATCAGCCATTTCGTCGGCCAAGTTGGCATTTTCATCCGATTTTTTGAAAGATTGTTCACCGTAAGTTCTTACCATCACCCTTGCCAATTCACCAACCTCTTCTGTAAGAATGGCCATGTTGGTTAGTTCGCCAAAATAGCGGACACCGTAGATTTTAATCCAGTTATCAACTTGCTTTTGAGCCTCTTCTAAAGTCATAATTATACAATAATGGAAAGGAAGTATTCACAATAAGAAAACATTGGGGACATTAAAATGTTTAGAAAATTGACGTAAATCAATCTTCATTCAAACGGGCAATGATGGTTTCATTACCAGTGGTAGAATCGCCAACCTGTACAAAAACTTCGGTATCTAACGGAAAGTAAAGGTCTACGCGAGAGCCAAATTTAATGAATCCCAAATGTTCATTCAAGTGACATTTTTTACCTGCGTGAGCGTAAGTTACAATCCGTCGAGCCAAAGCACCAGCAATTTGTCGCACAAGGATTTGCGTCTTCAATTCCGTTTCAATAACCACGGTTGACCGTTCGTTTTCGGTACTTGATTTTGGCAAAAAAGCAGCCATGTGTCGACCTTTGTGATGAAGTGATTTAAGTACGGTTCCTTTTACGGGATACCAATTGGCATGTACATTAAAAACCGACATGAAAATGGATACCTGCAAACGTCTATCTCCAAAATACTCCAATTCGTCAACTTCTTCAACCACCACAATGGTGCCATCGGCAGGAGCCACCACCAAACTATGGTCGTCTATAAATACTTTGCGGGGTGGATTTCTGAAAAAATAGGCAAAGAAAAAGAGCAGTAAAGCCGAAATTACAATGTTAACTACCAAAGGACCCAAAGGATATTTGGTATAAATATACAAGTTCAGCAATAATAGTATCAAAACCAGCGAACCTAAAATTAATCGTCCCTCTTTATGGATTCTAATGTATCTCATTTGTGTTTTAGTTTTTCATTTTGCAATTCCAATCTACGGAATATGCTTGTGATTTCATCTTAATTGTGAAACAAAAGTAAAGAAAAAGAATCAGTGCTGCAAGGAATTGCCACAAACTTTTCTAATCCGATAGAATTGATTAACTTTGCCGTTTGATTTTTGGAAATAAAATTATCATAGAAAACTTATATTAGAACTGAAAATTGCTGTTCAAAATCAATGGTTTGATGGAGTGAGTGAAACAAATTTCTTCATTCAAAATTTGACCATGAAAACGGCAAAATGAAAATTGTAAAAAAAAACATGAACTTATCTCTTCTTACCGCCATTTCGCCAGTGGATGGCCGCTATCGCTCAAAAACTGAAGGTTACGCAAATTATTTTTCCGAATACGCATTGATTCGCTATCGCGTGTTGGTGGAAGTGGAATATTTTATTGCCTTGTGCGAAATTCCATTGAAACAATTGGAACATGTACCTGCATCAGTATTTCCAAAATTACGGGCTTTGTATAACAATTTCAACGAGCAAGATGCGTTAAAAGTAAAAGAAATTGAAAGCGTTACCAATCACGACGTAAAGGCAATTGAGTATTTCATGAAAGAAAAATTTGATTTGCTCGGCATCGAAGATTTCAAGGAATTTATACATTTTGGACTGACTTCACAAGACATTAATAACACTGCTGTTCCCTATTCCATAAAAGGAGCTTTGAACGATATTTATTACCCCGAAATGGAAACGTTATTGCAAGAGCTTAACCGCTTGGTAGATGAATGGCGCGATGTTTCAATGCTTGCCAAAACGCATGGACAACCGGCCTCTCCTACCCGTTTGGGAAAAGAATTCATGGTTTTTGTGAATCGATTGAATCAACAACTTTCCATTTTGAAACAAACACCTAGCTCGGCCAAATTTGGTGGAGCAACGGGTAATTTCAATGCCCATTTAGTAGCTTTCCCGGCCATTGATTGGAAAAAGTTTGGAAATAAATTCGTTTCTGAAAAACTGGGTTTGGACCGTGAACAATGGACAACTCAAATTTCCAACTACGATAATTTGGCAGCACAATTTGACGCCATGAAACGCATCAATACCATTTTGATTGACCTGTGTCGTGATATTTGGACCTATGTGTCGATGGAATATTTCAAACAACGCATCAAAGCAGGCGAAGTGGGTTCATCGGCCATGCCACACAAAGTGAATCCAATTGACTTCGAAAATGCAGAAGGAAATTTGGCAATTGCCAATGCGTCACTTGAATTTATGGCTGCAAAACTGCCTATTTCTCGCTTGCAACGTGACTTGACCGACAGCACCGTGCTTCGAAATGTGGGCGTGCCGTTTGCACACAGCATTATTGCAACGCAAAGTATTTTGAAAGGTTTGAGTAAATTATTGCTCAACGAAACAGCCATTTATCGTGATTTGGACAATACCTGGGCGGTAGTGGCCGAAGGAATCCAAACGATTTTGCGCCGCGAAGCTTATCCAGCACCTTACGAAGCACTAAAATCATTGACGCGCACCAACGAAGGAATTACCGAGAAATCAATTCGTGATTTTATCGAAACTTTGGAAGTAAGCCAATCCGTGAAAGAAGAACTGAGACGCATTACGCCAAGGAATTATACGGGAGTGTAGCCCCCTTTATCCCCCGAAGGGGGAAATAATTAGTATTGGTTAATTTATACTTTATGGTTTATCACTGATAACTGCTCACTGATAACTGATAACTGTTTTATTATGTTCAAATTCATCCTGCTTCTCAAGCGGTTTATTCCGCCCTACAAAAAATACGTTTTTCTAAACTTACTGTTTAACTTTCTTTCAACAGTGTTTAGTGTATTTTCCATTGTATCTATAATTCCAATATTGCGAATTCTATTTAATTTGGTAAAAGTACAGAAATCATATATTGCGTGGAATTGGAGTGATGGTTACACGGTGATTTTTGAAGCTTTAAAAAACAATCTCTCCTATACTATTGAACAAACAATTATACAAGTAGGTCCAAATTTAGCTTTGGTGTATTTGGGAGCACTTTTGCTGATAATGACTTTAATCAAAGTTGGTACGTCTTATTATGGTTCCTACTTTATGATTCCAATTCGCACAGGAGTATTGCGCGATTTGCGAGCCCAATTGTACAAAAAAATCATCAGCCTCCCTATTGGTTTTTTTACAGAAGAACGAAAAGGTGATATCATGTCGCGTATGACTGGCGATGTTGGCGAGGTAGAAGCTTCCATCATGAGCTCGTTGGATATGATGTTCAAAAATCCTATCACTATTCTATTTAATTTAGCCGTATTAATAGGCACAAGCTGGGAGTTAACCATTGTGGTATTATTACTTTTACCGTTAAGTGGTTATTTAATAGGCAAGATAGGCAAATCGTTGAAACGTAGTTCTACTGTGGGTCAGGAGCAAACGGGTGAACTGCTCTCACAGATTGAAGAAACGCTTGGAGGCTTGCGCGTGGTAAAAGCTTTCAATGCAGAAAGCAAACTGGAAGCACGCTTTGCTATTTTAAACGAAAAGTTACGTCGCACATTCAATCGTCTCAATCGCCGATATAATCTTGCACATCCTGTGAGTGAATTCCTTGGTACGGTGACAATTGTAGTTTTGCTCTTGTTTGGCGGCATTCTCATCAACAATAAAACAATCTCTGCTGATACATTTATTTTCTATCTGATAATATTTTACAGTATTATTGCTCCTGCCAAAGATTTATCGAAAGCCTCTTACAGCATTCAAAAAGGAATGGCTTCGCTGGATCGGGTGGATAAGATTTTATTGAGCGAAAACACAATCAAGGAACCAGCTAATCCTCATACGCTTCAACCGTTCAATGATAAAATTGAATTTCGTCATTTGAGTTTCAAATACCAAAACGACTGGGTATTGCGGGACATCAATCTGGTAGTTCCTAAAGGAAAAACGGTGGCTTTGGTCGGTCAATCGGGCTCTGGAAAGTCAACTTTGGTGGATTTATTACCACGATATTATGACCCGATTGAAGGTAACATTTTGATGGACGGTATCAATATTAAAGACTATACCACCCATGACATTCGTTCTCAAATGGGAAATGTGAACCAAGAAGCTATTTTATTCAACGATACATTTTTCAACAATATTGCTTTTGGGGTGGACAATGCCACTTTGGAACAAGTGATGGAGGCAGCCAGAATTGCAAATGCTCACGATTTTATTTCGGCTACAGAAAATGGTTATCAATCGACCATTGGCGACCGCGGCAGCAAGCTTTCGGGCGGACAGCGACAACGGGTAAGTATTGCTCGTGCCATTCTGAAAAATCCACCCATTCTTATTCTCGACGAAGCCACATCGGCTTTGGATACCGAATCGGAAAAATTGGTGCAGGAAGCGCTGGAAAACTTGATGATAAACCGCACCACTTTGGTAGTTGCTCACCGCCTTTCGACCATCAAACGTGCCGACGAAATTTGCGTGTTGCACGAAGGTAAAATTGTGGAACGCGGCAAACATGATGAACTGATAGAACTGGATGGATATTACAAACGGTTGTGTGATATGCAGTCGTTCTAATCAAAAGCTTTATACCAATGAACTGAAGGATGAAAGGTTCAACAATAATTTAAAGAAAATCCATCAAGGGGAAACCTTCCCCTAAATGGATTTTCTTATTTTACATCTGGGGGAAGACATCCCCCAACAAGGGGAAAGCTTCCCCCAGTTGTAAAACTCTTTCCCCATGATGAATAATTGCTTCCCCGAGTTGGGGGAAACAGTCCCCCAACTGAATTATCCTTTCCCCCAACTGAATTACTGTCTCCCCTAACTGAATTATTGTTTCCCCTAGATGTATTGCTCGTAGAATGTATTGAAACAGCATATTCTATTAAATGATAGCACTATTTTATTGGTGATAAAGTCAAGGTTTCGTTTAATAGATTGTACATTTTAATCGGTTTAGTAGGTGTCTTTTTATAATAGTTTTACAATTCTTGAATGAATCAGTAAAGTTTGACTTATTTCTGAATAAATTCGAAGAATAATTTTTACATTTGCGGAGAATTAATACACTAAAATTGTTATACTTGTCACTATGAATAAAAACATAGATTTGCCTTTGTTACTAGACACTTATTTCGAGAATTCAGCACAAAAATATCCCCATTCCATAGCTTTTGAAAACGATAAGTCAAGAATGACTTATTCTGAAGTTGACAAACTTTCCAATCAATTGGCACATTTTCTGAAAGAAAAAGGAATTGCTCCAGAAGAAAAAGCAGTTGTTCTGCTGCCACGATGTGGGAATATTTATATTGCAATGCTTGGGGTGCTGAAAGCTGGAGGTGCTTACATTCCACTTGATGCCGAAATTCCTGCCGACCGAGTAAACTTTATCATGCAGGATTCGGGCGCAAAGCTGATAATCACTTCCGACGAAATTCTCCAACGAATTGGCTCTCAGCTCGAGAACCATCATATTTTCAACATCGACCAACAACTTGCGGAACTTACATTTTATCCGACCGAAAAACCTCAGGTCAACAACCGTACAACTAGCGATTTGTGTTATATTATTTACACTTCGGGCACTTCGGGTATGCCAAAAGGAGTGTTGCTGGAACATAGAAATGTGGTGACATATATTCGGGGCGCATTGAAAATATACCCAATAAGTCAAACAGATAAGGCTTTACAGGGATTCTCCGTGTCATTCGATGCGTCGGTGGAAGAAATTTGGGTAACTTTTGCTGCGGGTGCTACGCTGGTGGTGGGAACTTTTGAGATTATGCGTTCTGGCGACCAGTTTTCGTCCATTCTCAATCAGCTGAATATTACTTTTCTTTCTTGCGCCCCAACTCTGCTTTCGATGGTGAAAGAAGATATTCCTGGTCTAAAAATCCTTATTTTTGGTGGCGAAGTTTGCTCTACCGACATGGCAAAACGTTGGTGCAAACCCAATAGAATGGTTTACAATACCTATGGACCCACCGAAGGAGCAGTTATAGCCACGTATCAAATTTTAAATGCTGAGGAAGAAGTTACCATTGGCACGGGAATGCCTGAATATGATGTATTGATTGTAAATGAACAACTTGAGTTGGTAATTGGCGAGGAAGAAGGCGAAATTCTAATTGGTGGAAGTTGCGTGGCACGGGGCTATTTGAATCGAGATGACCTGACTGAGAAAAAGTTTATAGAAACCGACAAATTCAAAGGAAAAACTGAGCGTTACTATCGCACAGGCGATATTGCTAAATATGCACCCAACGGTCAAATTCGATTTGTGGGAAGAGCCGATGCGCAAGTAAAAGTGCGGGGTTTCCGAGTGGAGCTGGCCGAAATTGAGGGATTATTAGTGCAATTTGAAGGTGTGCAAACTGCTGCCGTTGCGCTCAATGTGGAAACGCAACAATTGGCTGCTTATGTAGTGGAAATGCCTGACAAAAAGATAAATCGGGAAGGAATTGCAAACTTTCTGCGGATGAAATTGCCGTATTACATGATTCCGTCCACGCTCGACACCATTGCAGAATTGCCAATGACTACGAGTCAGAAAATAGACCGCAAACGACTGCCAGCTCCAAAAACACCATTGTCGTTTTCAAGTAATAAAGTGATAATTCCACCTACTACAGAATTGGCGAAAGAAATGGTACGAATCATAGCCAAAAACATTGGCCGTGAAGATATTTCCATGGATGATAATTTCTTTGATGAACTGGGAGGACATTCGCTTCTGGCGGCACTCGTTACTTCTGAATTGCGTGAGAATAAGATATTTGAGAATATGTCGGTGGTAGATATTTATAAAAATCCGATATTGGCAAATCTTGCAATTGCGCTTGAGAAGCAACAACCGCAAAAAGAATCGAAGCCCAAAAAGGAACGTGAAGTTCATGTTCCGAGCAAATGGAGTTATTATACCTGCACTTTCTTTCAGGGATTGTCTCTGATTTTTCTGATTCTACTTTTCGGTATGGAATGGATGGGACCGTTCTTTGTGTATGCCTATTATTATCAAGCAGAACTGGGCGTTTTTGATTCGCTCGTTTTGATGTTGATGATGTATTTTGCCATTTTACCAGTGCTTTCGCTTTTCGCAATAGGGTTCAAATGGGCAGTAATAGGACGAATAAAACCAGGAAAGTACAAACTTTGGGGTACGTATTATTTCAGATTCTGGATAGTGGATAAAGTCATTAATATTTGTCCCATCAATTATTTCACCGGAACGTCATTGATGAACGTATTTCTTAGGTCGGTTGGTGCGAAAATTGGCAAAAATAGTTATATCAATACATCGGCTATTTCGGCTTACGATTTATTGCAAATAGGTGATAATGTGAGCATTTGTACCGACACACACATGAGAGGTTATCATATAGCTGATGGATTTTTGCACATTGGAAAAATTGAATTGGAGGATAATGTTTTTGTTGGAACGCGCTGTTGCTTGTCGCAAAACACCAAAATGGAGCAGAATTCCTCCATTGAAGATTTGACGCTATTGCCTGAAGGTGGTATCATTCCACGCAACGAAAATTGGGGCGGGTCGCCTGCAGTAAAAATAGGTATCAATGAAAAACAGGAAACCCAGAAACTATGGTCGTTCGGTAATTCATTGCTTTTTTTCCTCAGCATATTTATTATTCCGCTCATAACCATGTTGGCGTATTTCCCAGGAATGATGCTTATTACGCACCTCGATTATGTGGGCGAAAGTTACCATTTCTTGTGGACAACGCTTGGTGTAAGTGTTTCGTTTGTAATTCTTTTGACGCTATTCATCACCATTTTAAAATGGGTTTTACTTGGAAATATCAAAGAAGGGAAGTATCCGGTCGACAGCTTTTTTTATTACAAAAAATGGTTTTTTGACCAACTGATGAAGCTGAGTTTGCAGGTTATCGGAACACTTTATACCACGCTTTATCTTCAATTTTGGTTTAAAATGCTGGGCGTGAAAATGGGCAAACGTGTTGAAATATCCACTGTTGAATTCATCTCACCCGATTTGCTGGTTACCGGCGACGAATGTTTTCTGGCCGATTCGGTTTCAATTGGTGCTTCGCATGTTCGAAACGGATGTATCACCATTGCCAAAACCTATATTGGCAATAGGACTTTTGTGGGAAACAGCGCTGTTATTAGCCCTAATACCCGATTGGGAAACAATGTGTTGGTAGGCGTTTTGTCTAAAATGAGCAACGAAGACCTTCCGGCAGCCGATGGTACTTCGTGGTTTGGCTCGCCAGCGGTTTACCTACCAAAGCGCGATATTAATCACGACTTTTCCATTGAAAATACGTATCAACCAAGTCGCAAGCTTTTTGCGCTACGCTATTTCATAGAATTTTTCAGGGTAATTCTTCCAACAACACTTTTTATTACCTGTGCTGTTCTGATTACCAATGTGGTGTCGTACATGCAGGTAAATCATGAACTGAACGAATTGTTCTTTGTTTTTCCGTTGCTATATTTAGGAGCAGCATTATTTGGAACAGCCGTCACCGCATTGTTGAAATGGGTAATTATTGGCAAATACAAACCTTCCAAAAAACCATTGTGGAGTAATTATGTGTGGCGCAGCGAATTGGTTACTGGATTGTACGAGAACTTCCTCGTTTTATTCTTCCTCAATTTGCTTACTGGAACTCCATTTATCAAATATCCACTGCGGTTGCTGGGTTGTAAAATTGGGAAACGCACTTGTTTATTTACCACTCAGATTACTGAATTTGACTTGATAAAAATTGACAATGATTCGGCTTTAAATGACAATTGCACCATGCAGACGCATCTTTTCGAAGACCGTGTAATGAAAATGTCTTTTGTGGATATTGGCAAAAATTGCAGTGTGGGCGGAATGTCTGTGGTACTTTACGATTCGAAAATGGAAGATAATTCTTCGCTAGAACCGTTGTCGGTACTCATGAAAAGCGAGACGCTGCCTGCAAACAATGTTTTTATTGGAGCTCCCGCAAAAAAACTTTAAAATCGTCAATTTATTGGCACAAATTCATATTGTATGATAAACGTAATAGGTATGAACGAAATTAATTTTATCTTTGGCAAATTTTTAAGAAACAATGCTTTACAAATCTTTTTATTCAATTAATAAAAATAAGTCAGTATGAAAAAAAGTATTTTCCTTGCAGCTATTTTAGTTGGTTTCAGTACATTTTCGTTTGCACAATCTAGTTGCAAACTTGTAAATCGCTTTCCATTGCCCGGCGACGGCGGTTGGGATTATATTACGGTTGACGAAGCTGCAAATACCGTTTATACTTCTCATGGCAATATCGTTCAGGCAATTAATGCTACCGATGGAAAGTTAATCGCAACCATTTCTAACTTGAATGGCGTACACGGAATTACACTTGCAAAGGACTTGAAAAAAGGTTTTATCAGCAATGGAAGGGATTCGTCAGTAACAGTCATTGATTTGAGCACCTATAAAACATTGGCAAAAATTCAAGTGACAGGCAAAAATCCGGATGCTATTTTGTACGATGCCTTTTCTCATTTGGTTTTTACTTTCAATGGAAAAACTGCAAATGCTACCGTGATTGATGCCAAAACAAATCTGGTGAAAGCAACCATAAAACTGGATGGTAAACCTGAGTTCTCGCAAACTGACTTGAAGGGGAATATCTATGTCAACATTGAAGACAAAAACATGATTAATGTAATAGATACCAAAACTTTGACTGTGACGCATCATTGGTCGATTGCTCCTGGTGACGAACCAAGCGGACTGGCGCTGGACAATGAAAATCACCGTTTGTTCTCGGTTTGTGGAAATAAAATAATGGTAGTTACCGATGCACAAACCGGAAAAGTAATTACAACTTTACCTATCGGTGATGGTTGCGATGGCGTGGCTTTTGACTCTGTTTTGAAACGTGCCTACAGCTCCAATGGAGGAGGTACGATTACTGTTGTTCAGGAAGTAAACAAAGATAAATTTGTGGTTTTGGAAAATGCTTTAAGTCAAAAAAGTGCCAGAACCATTGCAGTTAACAGCAAAACGCACCATTTATATCTGCCTGCCGGCGAGTATAATCCAAAACCGGAAGCTACTGCGGAAAACCCACGACCAAGAGCGACTGTAAAAGCTGGAACATTTGTAATTTTGGACGTGGAAGCCAAATAGAATTTACTATTTCAATCTGCGGCATTATACTAATTACATCAAAAACACATTATCGCACTGCGACAGTGCGATTTTTGCTATGAATTGCACTCAAATAGTGCAATCTAATGGCTCTAAAAAATATCTCTTTAAAAACACAATTCAATCAATGTTTAAAAAGTTCTTCTCCTTAGCCCTATTATTGTTCATATTTAGCACTTTATCAGAAGCACAAACGCTGGATAATTATTTGGCAGCGGGAATGAAAAACAGTCCGTTGTTGAAGGATTATGTGAATCAATTGCGTTCGGGTGGTGTGGATAGCAGTTTGGTAGCCGCTACTTTCAAAACGCAAGTGAACTTGACTTCGCAGGCCATGATTGCACCTACGGCTAATAATTTTGGCTATGATGCAGCAATTACCAACGGTGGAAATTTCTCTGGTTTGGTTTCTGCAAATCAAACATTATTCAACAAAAAAATAAAGTCGGAGCAATATAAAACCATTCAGTTGACCAATCAATCTTTGCAGGTAACAAAAAAATTGAGCGAAACAGAACTTGAAAAAACCATTACCAATCAATATCTTACCGCTTATAATAATTATAGCCAAATCCATTTCAATCAATTGGTTTTGAAACTGTTGGAAGGTGAGTTTTCAACGCTCAAAGTATTGGTTCAGAAAGGAATTTATCTTCAAACCGATTATTTGAATCTTTCTGCTTCCATTCAAAGTCAGAAAATCAGCATCAAACAAAGCTTTATTCAATTCAAAAATGAGCTGGCAACCTTGAATTATATTTGTGGCATAAACGATACTTCAACGGTTGAATTACAATACCCAACCATCAAATTGGAAAACAGTTTTAACTTGATGAACTCTCTACAAATGGAGCAGTTCCGGATTGACAGTTTGAAAAACACGAACCAAAAGGCATTGGTTGACCTGAATTATCGACCACAACTAAGCGCCTTTGCCGATGCAGGTTTTGGAGCGGTTACTCCTGTCAATATTCCTTACAATTTTGGGACAAGCATTGGTTTAAATTTTAGTATGCCGCTTTATGACGGAAAGCAACGGAAATTGCAATACAACAAGATTTCAATAGCAGAAGAAACCCGACAATACTACAAAGATTTCTATCAAAAACAATTCAGTCAGCAATACATTCAGCTCAAGGAACAATTGAAGTTGAACGATGAATTGATTGTTGAGATAAAAGGGCAACTGACTAATCAGGAACAATTAATAGGACTTTACAAAACGGAAATTGAGAAAGGGTTGGTTCGTTTTCTTGATTTTCTGACCGTTGTAAACAATTACGTTTCCACTAAAAACAACTTGACAGTGGCTGAAATGAACCGTCTGCAAATCATGAATCAATTAAATTATTTGAAATGAAACAGCTCAATTATATTAACATCATTCTTTTGTTGGTACTTCTAACAAATTGCAAAGGCAAAGAAAGCTCAGAAGAAACCGCAACAAAAGTCACCACTCCAGTGACTGTTACTTCAGTTCAAATTACTTCCATTGGAGAAGAAATAACATTAAATGCTGTGTCGGCTTTTCATCAGAAAAATATTGTAAAAGCCACTGCCAATGGATATATTGAAAAAGTTTTCGTCAAAATTGGCGATGTTGTGACGGCGGGGAAAGTACTTTATACACTGAAAACCAAAGAGGCTGATGCACTTGGAAGTATTGCTGGAAAAGATTCGACCTTTCGTTTTAAGGGAGAAATGGTAATCAAGGCTCCATCTTCCGGAATAATTACCGAGCTTACCAAATCGACCAATGATTATGTGGCTGATGGCGAGCAATTGTGCGTTATTGTACAACAAAACAGTTTTGTTTTCGAGTTGAGCGTTCCGTTTGAGCAGAATAAATATGTGCACATTGGGGAAAGTTGCAGCTTGCTTCTACCCGATTCTTCAATTGTTTCTGGTACAATTACTTCCAAACTGGCTTCGGTTGATGCGGTTTCGCAGACTCAAAACTACGTGATTAAGCCCAACACCAACAGATTTTTACCTGAAAATCTGGTGGCTACCGTTCAAATCACTAAGAATGGAAAACAGCACGCCCAAGTGCTGGATAAAAACTGTGTGCTGACCAACGAAACGGTGGACAGTTTTTGGGTAATGAAAATGATAAATGATAGCACAGCAGTGAAAGTGCCTGTGGTGAAAGGAATTAGCACGGATACGCGGGTTGAAATTCTCTCGCCAAAATTCAGTAAAGACGATAGGTTGGTGATTACTGGAAATTACGGTTTGCCTGATACTGCTTTTGTGAAAGTGACCCCAAATCCGCCAGCTGGCGGAGCATTATGACGCAGTCTTTCAAACATTATTAACCATTATCATTTCATCATTTTACCTTTCGTCAACTGACAAATTAATTTCAGAATGAAGAACTTTTTTGTAAACTATAAAAGCCCAATTGCATTCATTTTACTGATAATTTTGGCCGCTGGTGCGTTCAGTTACCAGAAAATGGAGTCATCGCTATTTCCTGAACTGACCTTCCCGAAAATTAAGATTATTGCTGATAATGGTTTGCAACCTGTTAGCAAAATGATGATTACGGTGACCAAGCCCTTGGAAAATGCCATTAAACGAGTGCCGGGATTAATCAATTTAAGAAGCACCACCAGTCGCGGAAGCTGTGAGATTTCGGCTTATATGGATTGGAAGGATGATATTGATTTGAACAAGCAGCAAATAGAATCGGCTATCAATCAGATGAAGAATTCATTGCCTGCCGGTACGGACATTTCGGTGGAGAAGATGAATCCGTCCATTCTTCCGGTAATTGGTTATGTAATAGAAGGTGCTAATCTGAGCAACATTGAGCTGAATCAATTGGCTAATTACACCGTAAAACCATTTCTTTCGCAGGTAAAAGGAGTTTCGGAAGTGCGCGTTATTGGCGGAAAAACCAAGGAATATCGCGTGGAGTTATTGCCCCAGAAAATGAATGCGTTGAAAATTACGCCGACCATTATTACGCAAGCATTGAGCCAAACCAATTTTATCAGTAGCAATGGTTATCTGACTGATTATAAACGATTGTATCTCACTATTACCGATGCCAATGTTGCAAATTTGGATGATTTACAAAACCTGATTATCAGCAATGATGGCAAGCGAATTCTGAGGTTGCAGGACATAGCCAACGTAAAAATTGCGGAACAAACAGAATATATCCGCGTGAATGCCAACGGGAAAAATGCTGTGTTGGTAGCCATCGTAAAACAGCCGAATGCAAACCTGATAGATATTACCGATGGCATTGAACAGAAAATCAAAGAACTAAACACGAAAATCCTACCCAAAGGTGTCAAACTTTCCCCTTATTATGTTCAAGCAGATTTTGTAAATGAATCTATCCGCAGTGTGCTCGACAGTTTGTTAATTGGGCTGCTGCTGGCAATGGTGGTGGCCATTATTTTCCTGCGTTCATTCAAGTCGAGTGCGGTTATTCTGATTACCATTCCAATCACGCTGGGATTTACTTTCATAGCACTTTATGCTTTTGGCTATACGTTCAATATCATGACTTTGGGAGCAATTGCAGCCTCCATTGGGTTGATAATTGACGATGCCATTGTGGTGGTGGAGCAAATTCACCGAACCCATGAGGAACATCCCGAAACGCCAACCAAAGAATTACTTTCAAAGTCCATCCGTTTCTTATTCCCCGCTATGGTGGGCTCTTCGGCAAGTACCATCGTCATTTTCTTTCCATTTGTATTGTTGAGTGGCGTGGCCGGTGCCTATTTCAAAATACTCACCAACACTATGATTATCACGCTGGTTTGTTCGTTTTTAGTGACATGGATTGGCTTGCCGGTCATCTATTTATTGTTCTCGAAAAGCAAGAATACGGTAAAAGGACTCGAGCAACACGTTCATAACAAGAACGGAAAATGGATTACTTTTTTCATTGAGCGACCAGCACTGAGCATAATATTTATTGTTTTGCTGATGGCTTCTGCCGCCTTTATTTCGCAACGATTGGAAACTGGATTTTTGCCCGAAATGGACGAAGGCAGCATTGTGATGGATTATACTTCGCCTCCCGGAACTTCCTTGCAAGAAACAAACCGTATATTGACGGAAGTGGAAAAAACCTTCCCGACGATTCCTGAAATTGAAAGTTATTCGCGACGGACGGGTACGCAAATGGGTTTTTTCATTACCGAGCCCAACTATGGTGA